>NZ_DATHKG010000116.1:0-40789 GCF_035489435.1 Flavitalea sp. | reverse complement strand
CAGCACCGGGGCAATAGATATCTCATCCTGGGTGTATCCTGAAGACCGGGACAAAGGGTTTTATGATTTTGCCTTAGCTAAAGAAATCATCCCTTTTTTTGAAAAACAGATAGCTCCCTTCCCATTTCGCAAGCTGGCTAATGTTCAATCAAAAACAACCTTTGGCGGACTTGAAAACGCTGGAGCCATATTCTATGCGGAACAAATGATTACCGGGGAAAGAACCGGTGAGTCAACCATTGTTCATGAGATCGCGCATCAATGGTTCGGAGACATGGCAACCGAATCGGATTTCTCACATCTATGGCTAAGCGAAGGTTTTGCCACCTATTTGACCATGTACTTCATGGAAAAGAAATATGGGGTTGACTCAGCTAACTCCCTGCTGATTGGTGACAGGCAGGAGGTGAAGGTTTTTACTGCAACTAAACTTCTGCCGGTAGTGGATTCGTCGGTTAAATCATACATGGAATTGTTAAATCCAAATTCATATCAAAAGGCGAGTTGGGTATTGCATATGCTAAGACAGGAAACAGGTGATGAAGCATTTTGGAAAGGAATACAATTATATTATAAAACCTATGCCGGAAAAAACGCAGTGACTGCTGATTTTCAGAAAATCATGGAAACTGTTTCCGGGAAAAACCTGAATCAATTCTTTTATCAATGGCTTTATGTTGCCGGACAACCAAAGCTTGATATCAGCTACAAATATAATCCACAGAAAAAACTAGTGACCGTCACAGTTGTTCAACAGCAACCGACCCTGTTTGTTTTTCCCTTAGAACTCACCGCTTATGGTGGTTCTGGAACGAATACGTCAAGGAGCATAAAGCTGAATGTGAAGGACAAAACCAGTTCAACCGACATCCCGGTTAATTTCGAACCAATCCGGATCCACGTTGATGAACACACGAAACTGCTATATGAGGGCGAATCGGTTGCCCGGAAACGGTGAGTCAAATTTCACAGGCTCAACTCCGTAAGAAGAGGCCGGAAGTTTAGTATGGGGTAATTATTTTAACCCCTTAATGCTTTGATTGCCTTGATTGTTTTCATTGCACTCAGATATCAATGGTGATTTTCTGCAATTCTAAGATTTTAATACTTCCTGCGCGTAAATAAGAAATGGTAAACTGCCGGTTCAATAACGAACCGGCTATTTTCATGCTTGTAAAAACTTTTGGATCTGCTGTGTATGGTATAGAGGCCATCACGATCACCATCGAAGTGAACGTATTGGATGGTGCACATGTTTTCATCGTGGGTCTTGCGGATAATGCCGTTCGCGAAAGCATCCGCCGGGTTGAAAGTGCTATCAAGTCGAATGGCTATCGAATGCCGCGCACTAAACTCGTGGTAAGCCTCTCTCCTGCCGATATAAAAAAAAGTGGATCTGCCTTTGATCTCGCAATCGCTATCGGAACACTGGCAGCTTCAAACCAGATAAAAAACGCTGAGCGACTAAAAGACTTTGTGATTATGGGAGAGCTTAATCTCGATGGAGCCATAAGGCCTATTAAAGGTGCTTTGCCAATCGCCATCACATCATCAAAGGAAGGTTTCAAAGGATTGATTCTTCCCCAACAAAACTCCCGCGAGGCAGGTATGGTTAATAATATCAAAGTCTATGGAGTCTCTCATATCGAACAGGTGATCAGGTTCTTCGAAGATCCAGGTTATCTGACAACTACAGTAGTTGACCTGAACGAAGCATTTATGCAATCACAACAGGATTTTGATGCAGACTTTTGTGATGTAAAAGGACAGGAAAATATAAAACGTTCATTGGAAATAGCAGCAGCCGGTGGGCATAATGCCATTCTTATCGGCCCGCCCGGTGCAGGAAAAACCATGCTGGCAAAGAGACTACCAACAATCCTGCCTCCCCTCACACTTCGGGAAGCCCTGGAGACGACAAAAATCCATTCCGTTGCGGGCCGGCTACCTGAAAATGCAACCCTGATTTCCAAACGTCCCTTTCGTGCGCCTCATCATACCATCAGTGATATCGCCATGGTTGGAGGCGGAATATTGCCACAGCCAGGTGAAATATCACTGGCGCATAACGGTGTTTTATTCCTTGATGAACTACCCGAGTTTAAAAGATCTGTATTGGAGGTCATGCGCCAGCCTATCGAGGAAAGAAAAGTTACCATCTCAAGGGCAAGTGTATCCGTAGATTTCCCGGCGGGTTTTATGTTGATAGCTTCGATGAATCCCTGCCCCTGCGGATTTTATAATCACCCTGACAAGTTATGCAGTTGTCCGCCGGGTTCTGTTCAACGATATCTAAACAAAATTTCAGGACCATTGCTCGATAGGATAGATCTGCATGTAGAAGTTACACCAGTCGCCTTTGCAGAACTGTCTCTTAATACAAAAAGCGAAACCTCCGCCACTATCCGCTCTAAGGTTATTAATGCAAGAAAAATACAAACAGATCGCTTTTCTGGTGATGAAGGAAATTATTGTAATGCCCAGATGTCGTCGAAAATGTTAAGGGATATCTGTACACTGGATAGGTCCTGTGCGGCGCTGATCAGATCAGCTATGACCAGGTTCAATTTATCTGCGAGGGCTTATGACCGTATACTTAAGGTATCGAGAACAATCGCTGACCTCGAAAGCAGTGCTTCTATCAGGCCGGAACATCTTGCTGAAGCCATTCAGTATCGCACCCTGGATCGCGAAGGCTGGGCAGGATGATTAGCTAAGAAAACTTCTGATTGCCATCACCCATCTGCGGTTAGTAAGGGGACCTGGCTGTGAATCGCCGCTTAATTTATTAATCAATGCAATAACGGTTTGACCTGCAGTTTTCCTGATAATTCTCATATCAAGCCAGAAATTGGCATTGCGTACATAGAACGCATCAAACTGGTAGCGGTGAAAAATACTTGCGAAATCTTTTGTCGGACCCCGGTATCCTTTCACCTGTGCCAAACCTGTAATACCCGGCTTTACCATATTTCTAAACTTATAACCATTTACCAGGGAAGAAAATTTAGAGCAATCAGAATGCATATGAGGACGTGGACCAACTATGCTCATATCTCCAATTAATACATTTAAAAATTGCGGAAATTCATCAAGATTTGAGATTCGCAGAAAATGTCCAACCCTCGTAATCCGGCGATCGTTTATCTGTGCCTGCCTGGTATTTGCATCTGAATTAACAACCATGGTACGGAATTTCAGGCAATGGAAAGTTCTTCCACCCATTCCAACCCTGCGTTGAATAAACAGCACTGGTCCACGTGACTCAAGGCGAATTAAAAACGCTATAAGTGGAAACAACCAGCTCAGGATGAAAACACTTACGAAAAGCGATGTAGTTATGTCAAATAGTCTCTTACCACGATAGAATGCCAGTTTGCTGTCAATATGCTGTCTCAAATGTTGGCTGGATGAGGAAGCCACAACGGCTAACTTTTGAATCATTGGGTCCATGGTTTGTTGAGGCATTCGATTAATTTGAATTGATTACGGCTACTGACTCAGAAACATTAACAGCTAAAAATATTTAATTCGGAAAACACTTTCGTCTCTTGGTCAACCAGATAAGGTGACATTTTGAATGTTCAAAACGTTGCTTTCTCCATTTTATTTTTCAGGGTGTATTAAAAATAATAAGATCTCTGATAATCAGCTTATTCGGATTGGTTTATCTGCTATTGTCCTGTAGTAGAAGAAAACTGGAAAAAACGTAAAAATAACCAGCCCGTATTGAGTCTCGAGGACGGATTCTGTTAGACAAAAAGCAAGCAGCATACCAACCACAAACCACAATTGGGTTGACTTTCCCTTTAGGCATAATAGTATTAATCCGGCGATCATAAAAAGAAAAACCGTGAGTCCGGTTATACCCAGGTGAAGCGTCGATTCAAGGAACTGATTATGGGTATTGTAACCAAGAAATCCACGCTCATGCCTTTCCACAGTACCGTAATACATGTCTTTGCTGATATATTTCTCATTTAACTTTTCCTGGGCATTACCAGGCGATAGTCCAAGAATCACCGCGTTATTTTCATCCAGGAGTTCCGCCACATTCTTCCATTGAATAAGCCTGAATTGGAGCCCATTAAAATAAGTACCCTGGCTGAATTTAGGCTGGGAGATCATTGACATATCACCCTCAACAATCTCGCGAAACCGGTTGCTTATTGGATTAACAGTGGCAAACAGGCCAACTATGGTGATAAATAAAACTGAAATTGAGAAAATGGTAATCGACCTGTTACGGACCACCCTGGTTATGAAGGCCAGGACATATAAGATAAATCCTGAAATAATAAGTTTCGAGGATAGCAGGAATAAAAAACCTATGAATAAGGTAAGTACTAAGCCATGAAACCAAAAGTTCACCAGGTATTCTTTCTGATGAAAACGGTCAACAATATCGGTTAATGCAAAAAATATCAGCATTGAGAACAAGACAGCATGTTGTTTGAAAGGACTTACAAGCGCATGGTAGAACCACCAATCACTGCCAGAAGCTTCCCTGAACATAGTTTTGTAGGTAGCGAAAAGAAGGCAGAAAACCACGGCAATCAACAAACTGAATATATAAACAGTGTTATAAAGTTCTAATTGCCTTCGGGAAGGCCGATATAATACAAGAAACAAAGGAACAAATACCAGCGAGCTTTTCAGCTGAAGTTGTCTCAATGTTTCAGCATAATTCGAAGTGTATAATAATGAAAGGATGTAAAGCAGGTAAAACAAAAAACAGCTTAGCCAAAACAGTCTTGTATTTTTCCGGATCTGTTTGTTCTCTTGAATACTAAAGCGGAACAATAATCCGATAAGTGCTAAAAATGCTATAGCAATACTGTTTAATGGGCGTACCGCAAAAACCAGGCTGATAAAAAACAGGGAATATCCTAACAGCAGTAAACTATCCAGGTGCTTTTTTTGCATTATTGGAAAGGAATTATGCACAGGACTAAATCATTGGGGTTTACTTGTTACGGCTTAATCTTACCGAAATGAGATTAAAAAATGCAAGCAGGTAACCCACTATAAAACCGCAGACCAAACCCAATACAACGCATTTTACAAGTTTGGGTTCAAAGGGTTTTTTGTATTTAATAAAATTCTGGAGCACTTTCAATGGACTGATAAACTTCAACTCTTCTTCATATTTCAGCAATTTCTCATTTAACGCAACCGTCTGTGTGTTCATATCCGAAAGATTCACTATTACCGATGAACCAGATTTGCCTTGCAAACTAAATTGTCTCTCGACTAACTTTTTGGTCGAATCCAATTGGGCGATCTGGGACTGCACTTCTCTGATTAATTTATGCAGATCCTGTGTCCTCGCATCCACGCGACTCTTAATGTACTCGCCGTTCTCAAGGCCATAAATTATTGAACGCTGCAATGTATCCAGGATCGTGGTGTCACTCACAAGTACATTGATCCTGAATCCGATGGAATTGTTCTCCACATACAATTTTAATATCTCAATTCCTTCAATCAGGCGAAGCTTACTAATAATACCGGTATTGGTATTAAGGAACCTGGCCAGAATTTCAAGCTCGTTTCTTTTCACCAGGTCATTCCAGTTCTTTAGCACCTCGATTTGTTCCGCATTTGTGAGGACTGTGGACTGAACAATCATCGTAGCCGTATACTTTTTTGGAGTAATATAATAATACAGGATCCCGGCAAGAAGACCAATCAAAATACCCCCAAGGATAAATTTTAGGTTTGTCCTGAAAAACCGGACGATTTTTTCTACGAATTTCAGGAGATCTATTTCATCGTTATTTGAAGAATTATGCTCAGGATAAATGGACATAGGAACGATTCAGATTTTTCGGTTGTGTTAATATGAAGCACTAAAATAATAAACTGAACTCATAATAATATAATTTAAATGCAATGGAACTAAATTATATATCCTTTCCGTTCATACATTTGGTATTAATTTACAGATCAGTAAAACCAATTTGAGATCGATCGTTTAACAAATTCATTATTCCTTGAACTTACGAATGCCAGATTCTTCAACCGGGAAATGCCTGGAACCTTCCTCAATTACCCAGGTATTTATTCGATTCGCTTTGGTGAATAATAGAAAACACTTACCCTTTCTTTGTCTTTTAAACCCAACTGCATTATAATTTGAACAAGCTTGTTTACATAGTTATTCTTAATTATAAGAACTGGTCAGATGTGAAAGAATGCGTCTTATCTATACTTGATTCAACGTATTCCAACTACAAGATCGTGGTGCTGGACAATGCCTCCGGAGACCAATCTATTCAAAAGCTGGAGAACTGGACTACTACAGAAAAATTGTGGGAAAAGATTCATACACCAGAATTGGGTTTTCTTTCAACGCAAAACGAAAATGAGTTGCGACCGGAACTCATTGTTAAGTTTGGTAAGCTTAATCTGATTCAGAATTTACAAAATGACGGTTTTGCTGCGGGTAATAACGTAATACTGAAGTATCTCAAAGATCAAGATGCCTGGATATGGTTGCTGAATCCCGATACGATCGTCGCGCCTGATACTTTGCAGGAACTTGTATCGTACACAAGTCAACAGCCTTTTCGTTCCATCACCGGGGCTACACTTAAAAAATATGATAACCCCTCTGAAATTTATTCGTACGGAGGGGGCCAGATAAACTGGCCTACTGCGACTATCAGGTTTATAACAGAAATTGATGAACTGGGTAACCTAGATTATTTAAACGGCAGCTGCATATTTTTACATGCATCACATTTCGAAACACTCGGTCTTTTGCCTGTCAAATATTTTCTCTACTGGGAAGAGACAGCCTGGTGTTATAATGCGAAAAGAGCAGGTTATAAATTAAATGTTTGTCTTAAGGCCATCTGTTATGATAAGATTAGTGCAACAATCGGAAAAAGTTATCTTTCGGATTTTTACTATACCCGGAATGGCCTGCTTTTCGTGCAGGAATATTCAAAATCAAATCTGAAATATGCCAAATTTTCTACTTTATTAAGGATAGGAAGAAGGTTAATAGCAGGTCAGTTTGATCGTGCCAAAGGCAGCTTATCCGGGCTCAGGGCATTTAATAAAATGAAGCAAAATGAAGATCAGTAAATACCTGCCCTTTGCTATCGTATATTTTTTCTTCAATTCCTTTGGGTTACCCTTTGGGCTGACCTTCACTACCCTGCTCGCTCCGTTATTCTATTATTACATTCTAATCACACGTAAAAAAGACGTCTATCTTCCTTTTCTTTTTTGTTTTATCGTGTACTATCTGATCCAGTCGCACTATGGAGTAGACGATACAGCATACCTGGTGTCTTTTTTAAACCTTTCCGGTGTTTATATATTCGGACAAGCCTTTTATACTTTTCTCAAAGAGGTCAAAGATCCTGAGTTCATATTTACCAAACTCCTGAGAATAAATTTTATTTTATGTCTTGTAGCTATCCCGGTGTATTTCACATCTTTCCAGGATTTGCTCTGGATCAAACAGGATCTTACTGAAGGCATCGATGATTTTCGCCGGCTTAAAATGTTTACTTATGAAGCATCGTATTATGCTACTGTGATGGTGCCCTTGTTTTTTTTCTTTTTGTTGCAGATAATTTTAAAACAAAACAGGATAAATACCATTTTATTACTGGCGATGATCGCGTTACCTTATGTGTTATCTTTCTCCCTTGGTGTAATGAGTTGTATTGCTTTATCACTGATGATCACTTATGTTGCACATTTCAGAAGCCTGACAAGAAAGAGAATGGTGCTTAATATTATTACCACGGCCGCTATTCTAAGCGTAATAATCTTCCTTATAGCAATTATTTTCTTTCCTGAAAATCCATTGTTTGTGAGGATTGAGAATATTCTAAGCGATAAAGATTCTTCGGGGCGGGGCCGGACTTATGAAGCATTTAAACTCGCCCTGATGATTCTCGACCAGAGAGAGGAATTCTGGGGCATAGGACCGGGACAGATCAAATTTCTCGGGGCCGAAATCATCCGTGACTTTTATCTCTATCCGCTTAATCTGACCGGCATGTCAATCCCAAATGCAACGGCAGAGACATTGGTCATCTTTGGATATTTTGGATTATTTCTTCGGATTGCCATTGAGCTATGCCTGTTTTTTGCAACAAAGGTCTGGAACAATTATTTCCAGCTTCTTTTATTTTGCTTTATTTTCATTTACCAGTTTACGGGAAGTTTTACAACCAATACGGCGGAATACGTTATTTGGATCCTCGCATTTACTCATGCATTCCCCCAGTTCGATATTAAAGCGGGTAGCAGGCTAACTCAGAACCAGCAGTAACAATTGACAGTGGGGAAAAACACTACCAGCAGATATCAAATAACAAAAGGAAAATTGAAACCAGCTAATAAAACCAGGATTTTTGTTGATGCCCATGTTTTCGATTCCGAATACCAGGGCACAAGAACTTTTATAAGAGAAATTTACCTCCTACTTGCCGGCAAACCGGATCTTGAGTTATACCTGGCTGCCTTTGACATTCAAAATTTAAAAAAAGAGTTCAAAGACAATGACAGCATTGTGTTTGTACCATACAGGAATAAATCGTCAGTATCCAGGCTTTTATTCGAGTTACCGCGGCTATTAACAAAACTCGAAATAGATATAGCACATTTTCAATACATCGTACCACCAATAAAAAACGCCAGGTACCTGGTGACAACTCACGATGTTATCTTCAACGAGTTTCCCGAAGAATTCTCCCTGAAATACCGGTATTCAAAAAATTTCCTTTTCGGTTATTCCGCAAAACGATCGGATATTCTGACTACCGTTTCGCACTATTCCGAAAGGTCAATCCGGAAGTTTTTAAAAATCCGCAATAAGCCGATCTCCGTAATCCCCAATGGCGTGAGTAAGCGCTTTTTTGAATCATTTGACAAAACTGCGGCTGAAGAATATATTCTGAATAATTACGGAGTTTCACGGTTTGTTCTTTATGTAAGCAGATTCGAGCCAAGAAAAAATCATGTATTAGTGTTGCAATCATTCTTAGACCTGGGCCTGTTTGCTAAAGGTTTTCAATTGGTGTTGCTGGGGCATCGGAGCCTTGAAGTACCGGGATTTGATACCCTCTATAACTCCTTACCTCCCACTGTTCAAAGTTGCATTTTTATAAACAGCCGCATTAATGATAAGGACCTTTTAGAATTTTATCGTGCTGCGCAGGTCTTTGTTTATCCTTCAAAAGCTGAAGGATTCGGAATACCCCCATTGGAAGCCGGGGCGTTAAAGATTCCCGTTCTCTGTTCAAACGCATCTGCAATGAGCGACTTCACTTTTTTTGGCGAAAATCATTTTGACCCCACAAACCAGGCCGAATTCAATAATAAACTGGCAAGGGCAATCGATGCGGGGACAACCGATCCGAACCTGGAATCTATTTCCAATACAATCAGGGAACAGTATTCATGGCAAAGCTCAGCACAGAAACTGTACGAGTTGATTAAACAAGCATCTGTCTGAATTATTTCGAAACCAGTTCCCTTGACTTCAGGGCCTCAATAAACAGACTTTCATATTTATCGATTATAATCTGCCAGCGATATTCCTGGGTGATCTTCTCTACGTTTTTATCGCCGTTTTTTTTGCGGAGTTCAGGATCATGCCCGATATCGATCGCGCGATTGACATCTTCTTCGTTCAAAAAGTAATTGGCATTTTCACCTAATATTGCCCTGTTAAAGATATTGTCGTGGGCAACTATATAACAATGACAACCCATCGCTTCCAGCAAAGAGGGATTTGTACCTCCCACCGAATGGCCATGAAAATAAATACTGGAAAAATACCGGAGATTATTCAGCAGCTCAAAGTCGTAAATAGATCCAACAAACCTGATATCGGGGCTCTTATATCTTTTCTGCAATAATTTCCCGAATTTATTATTTTGGTTTCCGATAATAATCAGCGGCTCAGGACTTGAAGATAGTATGTGGCCCCTGATAATGGTTTCGATATTATTTTCCGGTTCCATCCTGGCTATCAGAAGATGATATCCATAGGGTTCAAGTCCGAAAGCGGTGACCTTCGATTCATCCTGCTGGGTAAACACTTCGGCACCGTAAGGTATATAAGTTGAACTACGACCATATTTATCCTGGATATATTGCTGAATGCCTAACGAATCTGAAATAAGCATATCCCCGTTTCTTACCGCAAGTTTTTCTGCAACCTGCAGGAACTTCTGGGTCTGTTTACTATACTTACTTCTCTTCCATTCCAGCCCGTCAAGATTAATAATATTGATTGCTTTTTTCGGCCACAGATTATGCCATATTGAATTACTGGTATAGCCCAGTTGTAACAGAATGTCAAACCCCCTTCTCCTGGCATCCTGGATACAATTGAAATCAAAAATAAACTGCCCGGTTGTTCCGATGTTCTCTTCCCAATCTTTACAATGAATAATTCTGACCCCCTGCCATTCACTTTTCTTATATGGATGATTTGTGGAATTATACACTGAAACGTGGTGGCCTTTTAACTGCAATCCCTGAGCGAGATACTGGGCAAATTGTTCAAAGCCCCCGTATGCATTTGGGATTCCCCGAGTACCTAATATACCAATCTTCATAATTCTGACTGTAGGATGAGGTGTTGCAAAACAAAAAAGCGAATGCTTCGCAGTTCTGCAGTGATTCAAAATATAAACCTTCAAAATTAAATGATATTCATCGAAATCGTAGAAATTTTGATGAATGATACATTGACTATCATCAATCTATTTCTATTATCTTCATATCTTCATTCCATGAAAATCCTATTTCAATATCTCAGGCCACATAAATGGCTGGTTGGTTTAACATTGTTGCTGGCTGCAATAAACACCGGTTTTTCACTTCTTGATCCTATTATATTTGGTAAACTTGTTAACCTGGCGCTGGATTACAAAGTAAATTCTACTAATTATACAACCGAGGAGTTTTTTACAAAGCCCTATAACAGTGTGATGTGGCTGCTGCTGGCTTCCATAGGGGTTGCGATGATAAGTCGACTTGCAAAAAATTTCCAGGATTATTTTCTCAATGTGATAGTTCAAAAGTTCGGGGCTAAGGTGTTTACCGATGGGCTTAAGCACGCTATGAAACTTCCTTACCAGGAGTTTGAGGACCAGCGCAGTGGTGAAACCCTGAGCGTTCTTGCTAAGGTGCGCACTGACACTGAACGTTTCATGAACTATTTTATTAACATTCTTTTTGGAGTATTAGTGGGCGTTCTTTTCGTGTGTGTATACGCGGGACTCTTTATACACTGGTCAGTACCGGTTGCTTATTTTACCGGTATTCTGTTACTGACAACCATTACGAACCTGCTCAGTAAAAAAATAAAGGTTATTCAAAAGAACATTGTTTCGCAAACAACATCTCTTGCAGGTTCAACCACAGAATCCCTGCGTAATATAGAACTTGTTAAAAGCCTTGGGCTAACTGACCAGGAAGTCAACCGTCTTAACAAAAACACTTATAAAATTCTCGGTCTTGAACTTACTAAAGTGAAGCGGATCCGGAGCATCAGTTTCATCCAGGGCACTTTTGTTAATACACTAAGACAGGTTATCCTGTTTATCCTGATGTGGCTGATCTTTCGTCATACTATGGATGCAGGACAATTGGTAACTATGCAGATTTATTCGTTTTTTGTATTCGGCCCCTTACAGGAAATAGGAAATATTATCCTCTCTTACAGGGAAGCGGAGGCATCTTTAAACAATTTTAACACGTTGATGAGGAAATCGCCCGAACCTCAGCCAGTTAATCCAAAACATCTGGGGGATGTGGCGACGCTGCAATTTCAGAAAGTTGGATTTAAGCACCAGACTGCCCAGCAAAGGGCGATTGAAAATATAAACTTCGCTGTGCAAAAAGGCGAAACCATCGCTTTTGTGGGGCCTTCCGGTTCGGGAAAAACTACCCTGATGAAATTGCTGGTGGGCTTGTACCGGCCTCAGGAGGGCAAGATACTCTACAATGGCATCGATGAAACCTCCATACATTTTGACGACCTTCGCAACCAGATTGGATTTGTTACACAGGATACACAGCTATTTTCCGGCACAATCCGGGAAAATCTGCTTTTTGTAAACCCTTCAGCCTCAGAAGATGACATTTTGGATGCCCTGAATAAAGCTTCCTGCTATAACCTGCTGTCGAGGGCAGATAAAGGCTTGGAAACCATGATCGGAGAAGGGGGTCTGAAATTATCAGGGGGCGAAAAGCAACGTATTTCCATTGCACGCGCTCTATTACGGAAACCGAAGGTCCTGATCTTTGACGAGGCCACTTCATCCCTGGATTCGATCACAGAAGAAGAGATTACAAGTACTATAAGGAAAGTTTCTTCGTTAAGGAATCAGATAACCATTTTGATTGCTCACCGGCTGTCGACCATTATGCACGCAGACAGGATCTATGTTCTTGAAAAAGGCCTGATTATTGAAACAGGTACACATGAGCAACTACTGGCTGAAACTGGGCTTTACTATGCCATGTGGCGCCAACAGATCGGTGAACGCAAAACGGAAGTCAAAGCCGTGCCAGAACATGCTAAACTAAATTAACAAAGTTTATAGCATTAAAAATCTACCGGAATTGCGCCAATGCAACATTTATCAGTAGTCATTATCACGTATAATGAGGAAGCACATATCAGTAATTGTATAGAATCAGTAAAGCCTGTTGCTGATGAGATTATTGTATTGGACTGCTATTCCACTGATAAAACGGTTGAAATAGCCCGTTCAAAAGGTGCCGTTATACATGAATCAAAATTCCGCGGATATATAGAACAGAAAAACCTGGCGCTCAAATATGCCAGTCATAATTTTGTGTTGAGCCTTGATGCAGACGAAATGCTTGATGGTTCACTACTTGAAGCCGTTGCGAAAGAAAAGGCAGCCCCCACAGGAAAAGCATATTCAATGAATCGCTGCACCCGTTATGGAGGTCGTTTTATCCGTCACGGGCAGTGGTACCCCGACAAGAAACTTCGTCTTTTTGATAAAAGGATTGCTTCCTGGGGAGGAATGAATCCCCACGATAAAATCGTACTTTCTTCACCCGTTCCGGTAACCCATTTGCCCGGCGATATCTTACATTTTTCATACGATTCAATTGAAGAACATGTTGCACATGGTAACAAGTTCAGCACCATTGCCGCTGAATCAATGTATAAGCGAGGCAGACGAGCCTACTGGTTTAATTTCATTATAAATCCTTTCTGGACCTTTATTCAGGGGTATGTGTTAAGACTTGGCATGTTGGATGGAGCAGAGGGCTTCATCATTGCCCGAATTTCTGCACACCATACGTTTCTCAAATATATCAAGCTGTATCGGCTCTGGCATCCCCGTAAACGGCGATTTGACTGATCAAAATTCGGCCCGGCTCTCCCATAATATAGCATAAATTTGCAGCTCAAGAATTGTCTCAGAGATGCCAGAACAAAAGCCTAGTTACCTGTGGAGTATGTTAACGATGAAGTGTCCCCGTTGCCGCAAGGGACCTATGTTTACAAACGATAATCCCTGGTTTCTCAAAAAAGTTTTGTCGATGCATGACAGATGCCCAGTCTGTGGTCAGAAGTATGAAATGGAGGTCGGTTTCTGGTATGGCACCGGCTATGTAAGTTATGCACTTTCTGTCGCCTTTTGCGTTGCCAGCTTCGTAGCCTGGTACGTCCTGATCGGTATGTCTACCAGCGACAACCGCGTCTTCTGGTGGATGGGCATCAACATTACTATGCTCGTAGTATTGCAACCCTGGTTGATGAGGATCAGCCGCGTTATCTACCTTTATTTTTTTGTGAACTTTGATCCGGATTATGAAAAAACCGAAGCGGTCAAGTTTGACTATGAGACCGATTCATACAATCGTCCTGAAGGCGGTAACCACCAATAGTATAACAGATACAGCAGTGTGACTGCTCACTGGTTGAGTTTGCGCAGACGAATCACACACGCGGACGAATCACATATTCCAAACTGGTACTTGCGGACGAAATCCCTTGCGACTCTGTGGAGGCAATCTCTCAATGGGCTCTAATTCGAGATTTGCCAGACTGGCAGTATTTGCTACACTGATTCAAAAAAGTATAGCTGCCACTTGCATAGGCACAATCCCGAGTACGAGCTTGTATAGCACTAGAAGGTGTATCCTAGTCCGATACTTAGCAAAGCTGATACTTTCGCATCATGTTCCAGAAATCATCAGATGGGGGATCAAGCAAGATAAGCGGTGCCACCAGCGACATAACGTACAGCCTACCATTAGATTTCTGAAAACGGTATCCAATACACGAGGCTATGTACAGGTATTTGTCCGAAACATTCCCTTTTCTGAACAGGTAATTAACGCGCTTAACATACGGTATGAACGTAAGGCTTAATTCCGCATGATGGTTTTGTTTGCCGGTAAAAAAACTAATTCCGAGTGGAACACCAACTTCGTCATTCAACCAGTGCAAACCGATCTGGTATGTATATGCAACCCTTTCGCGCTAATGAAATATGCGGTCGTAGTTGACAGTATATACCGCGCCGCTGGTACTTATGTCTGCCTACACCGAATGTTTCCGTAGTTGCTTTCTTTCATCAATTTGATTCCTTAAAAAGTGATTCAATTGAGTCTAAAACTCCGTTTAATTCTATTGGTCGGTAAAACAGTTCAATATTGTCTTTTAAGGTTTTCGAGTCTAGATTGACTAAGTGCAAGTTTAACAAACGCTGGGTTATCTCAAATGAAAATCTGTTTCTAATTACTTTTGCAGGAACGCCTCCAGCCAGGGTATAGGGTGGGATATCACTTACCACCACCGCTCCCGTTGCTATGATTGCTCCCTTTCCAATTTTAACTCCTGAAAGTATTGACACACCGTATCCTATCCAAACCTCATCCTCTATTATTGTTTCGCCTTTACTCAAGGCGTCACTTGCATCTTGCTCGTTATTTAGGAAGGATTTTATCGGAAATGTTGTAAAAGTCCGCGTCTGATGATTTTCTGTTAAATGGAAGGTCACATTATCAGCTATCGATACATAGCTGCCAATCCTTAATTGACAACCAGTCTTTAAAATATGACGAAACGAAATATTAAGGAATCCATATGTGTTGCGACCTATTTTGACGACCTCGCTGGGAAATATTGAGTTAGGGATCGTTTGATTATGTTTATTTTCCTTACGCCATTGTCTTATGAAAAGACTTTTCTTTATTTTAATTTTTATAGAGTTGAGCATCATCTTTACTTTTTAATACCTATAAGATTGGCGTAAATATCTTTTATATTAATATCTAGATCTCGAATTACTTCTAGTGGCCATTTCCAAGCTTGATAGCTTAAGTTAATAATCAGAGGGACGAGCAAAAGTGTAAGTAACCCTAGATTCATATATTCAAAGCTTAAAAACAATCCTAGAACAATCATAACGCCGGAGATTATGGCGGCTTTGAAGTAAGGGACTTCATTTTTTGTGACTAGGATAGTGCCTGCTATTATTAGATTTGTTTCGATGAATGCAAGTACTAACGCAATTGTAATTAAGTCGGTCCGCATCAACCTGGTTTGACTTCCAATCAAATTTAAGATATAAGCACCAGCACTTAAAAGACCAATGCCTCCCAAAAGGAAAGTTATAAACATTAGCTTTTGCCCATTTAGGTAAAGCTGCTTTATTGTTGCCATATCATTGACAACCCGGAGTTGTACTATTCTTGGTTGATAAGTAGCTATGTATATGGTTGCAAATCCAGAAAGTACGGTGATCATTTGCATTGTTATGGCATACTCTGCAATGTCAGTTAATGACAAATATATAGAACCAATGACCAATGCCGAGCGTTGAACCATGAATCCACCGAATGCAGTTATTCCAATTTTCAGGGAATTCGGATAAATCGCGACCAGGATATCTCGGCTGGCCTCTGCGGTTGCAGATTGTAAAGCCGTTTTTGTAAAACTATCAAAAAAGGCACGGTATGAAAAAAATCGAACAATGATTATTGATGATATTTGAGCTGTAACAATAGCGATCAGACCGAATTCAAACCAAATGAGAAGTGCTGCTATTATTAAATAGGCCCCCTGGCCTGCAATTAAAATCTGCTTAGATTTTCGAACTAATCCCTTGCCATGAAGAAGTGCCTCGTAATAGAGGGTAAATAAATTATAGGTGTTCAGCAGACATAATAATAGCCATGCATAATAAACTTCCTTTTGATTTCCGGGATAATTTTTAAGTAAACTCGAGATGTAATAAGTTCCAAAAGTGACTAGTAAGATAAATAGTACGGCGGCCATTCGGAAATAGAACCACCTCATTGCCTTTATTGTTGCTTTGAGCAAATCATAATTGATAGATTTCGCGGCCTGATCTAATGGGTCCACTCCTCTTGATTTTAAGCTTTGCACGCCTGAGAAAATGTAAGTCACGTTTCTTGCAAAAGAAGCACTAAAACCTAGATCTAAAAGGCCGGCAAATGATGTCACTGACACAAATATGGACCACAATCCAATGGTTTCCGAAGGCATTTTGCGTAAAATGAACGGTAGCAGCAGGACTGATGAAGTAAGTTTTAGAAATGTGGCGGTGTAATTCCACAGCAGGTCACTTTTTCCTATTTCCATTTTACAAGCTCGATGTGGGGAAGCATTCAGGCTTAACTTTTATACAAATTCACGGCTGTTTTAAAACTATGATTCGCTTGTTTGTGCTTAGATTCTACTCTGAGGTATATTTTAGTATCGCCCACGATCTGCATATTTACCCCAACTAAAGCCTCTCCTTGCAATTCCATTAAATACCACACTTGCATTTCTGAGGTTATTGATACGGTTTTTTTTAGCAAGCTTCCAACTACAACGATGGATAATGACTGATAGTCGTTAGAAAGTTGTGAGATCGGTAAAATCAGGCACACAACAACGCCTTGCCGATTAAGGTTGGTTTTCCGGAAGGATAATGGATTAGACGTGGCTTTGTTGTTTTACGGAGCCAAGATAAACCAAAAAACAAAAACAGGAAAATTAAAATTCAGCAAATATCATATAGAATAAATTATTATAAATAGGTGGCCCTCAATGATACATAGGTAGAGTAAACATAGAGATAATACTTTCGAGACTGTAAATGGATGTCACCATAACAATGCAAAGACTAAAATTTATACACGAGGTAATGTTGTTCCTCAGATTTTAATTTGTTAACACTTCGCCACCTTCACAATATCGGCATCTGTGCAAAGGCAGCCTGAATACCAGCCTCCGGATGATGGTTTTGTTTGCCGGTAATAAGACTGACTCCGGGTGGAATACCAACTTCGTCATTCAACCAGTGAAAACCGATCCTGTATGTATATGCAATCCTTTCGCGCTGATGAAATATGCAGCCGTAGTTGACAGCATATACCGGGCCGCTGGTACGGATGTCTGCATCCACTGAATGTTTACGAAGTTGCTGGCCATAAGCGTTGCTGACCGCTATCAGATACATCAGAATAGTTGAGGCCTTTATTTGCCAGGCGCGAAGTCTTATTTCCATCAAGAAACACTGTGATGTTTAATTTGAAAAAAGAAAATTAAAATCTCGCTAAAATATTGAGTGTCCTTTTTAAAGTATTTCCGAAAAAACGGTATTTAAGAATGATAAATTTTCTTTGAAAAAAACCAGCATGCTTACAAGCTATAAAGCTGCTTAATATATCCTTTTGTTTTGAGTGATTGTTTAATAGATAAAAATATTTTGTTTTGAAAGCTTGTGCTTGTTTCAATTCATTTGAAAAAAAATAATAATCAGGCTGATTTATGTTATAAAGGAATTTTTGCAAACGCTTCCATATAGCTGGCTTTTTAATTCCAATCGTATTGTTTGAATGCTGTCTGTATAATACCGTAGTTTCAGGTACATAACTTATATGCCCAAAATAAGAGGAAACTAATCCCAGCCAAACATCATGCATGATAACTTCGCCTGGAGCCGGGAATGCTAATTTTGCAAGAGTTTGGTTCATTAAGATGGTACAACCTGTAATTACATTTTCTACCAGTAGTCGATTAAACATCATGTTTTGGGGTGCAATTTTTTGATGTTTCCAAAGAGAAGGATGTAAAATGTGAAGTCGGTCATCAACTACTGTGAGGTCTGTAAAAATAAGTAAAGGAACATGTGCTCCGTATTGCAATTCAAGCTCTAAGATTTTTTTTAAGCTCTTTTCAATCTTTCCGGGCAGCCATACATCATCCTGGTCTGACAAGGCGATATAGGGAGCCGTACATTGTAAGATTGCTTTTTCGAAATTCTTAACAACTTTTAGGTTGCTTTCGTTGACATTATAGCTAAGTCCATGCTTTTGTTTATACTCTTCCAGGATAGATGCCGTATTATCTACAGAACCATCATCACAAACTATTACTTCAAGCTTTTGATGAGTCTGTGCATAAATTGAGTCTAATTGCTCCCGTAAATACTTGTCTCCATTATACGTTGCCATGGCTACAGATACCACTATATTTTCCACTTGCTATCTATTATTTTAATACTCTCCATTATAGTTAAAGTACTAAACTGAAGTATCTATACTTTACGTGCAATTACATAAAACTGGGTAACAAAAAAATCATGTAATAAATTAAAAGTTACCAAATTAAATATTTTTGTTTTAGTTGTAGCCGGATAAGAATCTATATTGGAAGCAACCTTTATTATTTTCAGCTCAGGTATACTTAAAAGTTCTACCAAATTTTTTTTACAAAAAAACCTTAAGTGCGTTTTATCCATTATTCCTGCATCCCTGTAGGAAAAATCTCCCTTAAAAACAATTTTAGAAAGCGTTCGGTATTCACGCAAATTTGGAGCACTTATAATGATAATGCCATCTTTTTTAAGAAATCTGGTAATTTTCTTAACAGTTAACCATGGGTCTATCAGATGTTCTAATACATCACCACAAATGATTACATCAAAATAATTCTCTGGTAAATCAGGTTGAATTTCTTCAATATTTCCGATAATTAGCTTATCTATAGAAGGGTGCTTCTGATTAGAATTGGGCATATCAAATAACTCAATACCCACAACTTCAGAAGCCAGCTTCAATTCTTTTATTTTAACCAATGAATCTCCACCACCAGCTCCCAGTTCTAACACTCTGTTGTTTTGATTTGCAGGAATGAACTGGATTAAATCTAACCTGGCACTAGAGAAATAATCCTGGCTTTTATTTTCGTATATCTTCATAAGCGGTGTGAGAAGAATTAATAATTAAAGAGAATCGGGAATGTCTGACTTCAAGAACTAGGTAAAGTCCGGCTGTAATAAATATTTCTGTAATGGTTATAGCTACAGCGGTTCCTGTAGTCGAAAAGGTATAGGATAAAATGAAATTGAGTATGATATTCAATACAGAACCTATGGTTAAAATAGCACTATAACTTTGTTTAAAATTATAGGCAAGCAAAGTCTGATATGCCGGCATATTTAGCAGAATGATAAAAGGTATGAAACTAAGTATTTTAATAAGGAAGGATATTTCCGCTACTAAAGTTCCAGCGAGAACCACCACAACCTGTTCTGAACAAACGAATAGTAAGACACAAATGATAAAAATGAATATTGCGAAAGGAATATAAACCAATTTCAAGAACCGCTGTATTTTGGTGTGTGATTTCAAGGTTAGGTTACAAATGTAGGGGTAAATGTAAGAGAGTTTTAACTAGTTTATACAAGTATTGATATATAGAAAATCAGACAATCAAAAATACCTAAATTTCATTAACAAAAGAATGTTACTTGGTTCCGTTTGGTCTTAAAGTATATTTGATACAAGTAGTTTAAGCCAGCGGTGAGGGTATCGCGGCAGTAAACCCTTGTTCCCTTTATGGCGAATTAGAAATGACGGATTTATTGATAAATATGATCCCTTTCTTATGTTCCCTATTATCTTCAATCATGATCGCCAGCCTGTATTTACCTGCCGGCAGCAATTTCTTGGAAACAGTTACATTGAAACCACAACTGTCTAGATCAAACCGGCCGGAGCGACTTTCAGTAACATCGCGGCGGATTACGGCCTCTACTGGTACCATATAAGAACCTGCTTCATTCTTCAACACGAGAGATGAAACAGACTGAATGTATGACTGATTTTCGAATGCAGCCCATCCGCCAAGATGAAGTAGATCGCCATCATCTTTGTATGTGTCCAGTCCGTACGCAATACTTGATTCCCGTGGCAGGTTCCCGACCTTAAGCGGCAACCTCGGCTCGTCCTGACCAACCCTCACCTTTGACCCCGTTTCCTGATAATAAGTATTGCCTCTGCGGTCTTTGATAATAATCCCGAGTTTGTAATTGCCTTTCGCCATGCTGTCCTTAAAAATTATTGAATTAAACCCAGCGTTATCAAGGAATTCTTTTTTGAAATGGTTGGTCAAGTCGGGCCTTTTAGTCCGCTGAGCCGAAGCCACGTATGAGTTATCGTTGTTGCTTAGTGTTAGAAAAATCGAATCCTTGCTATTATTTGTTGTGCTATCTATAAATGCCCAGCCATCTGTAAAGACCGCATTAGCGTTCCCGGTAAGATGTTCAATATTGAAATTTATCTTGATTTTCTCTAGCGTGTTGGGAAACGTTGCCTGCAAAAATAACACTTTTTCACCTATGATTTTTAAGGCAATCTTGTAACCGGTGCTATCGATTAACCGTAGTCGGTTCGCAAGATTTAAATTGTTTTTCTGTTTACTGAATAAGTAAAAGTAATTGTCGATTAAACCAACCTCAGCAAGCTCATTTTGTAAGGCAAAGGAAAACCTATCAAGATGAGCACTATCTGTTATATATAGTTTGTCTGGAATTAGTTCGCCTGCTGCAAGTGCATTATTCAAACTATCACGATACCTGTCCATCGCTTTATTATCTAGCCTTGCCACATATCCAGTATTAATTGGCTTACCCGCCTTAGCTGCCAAAAAACAAAAGTCTTGATAATCCATCGATCTTACATAGCTCGCTACAAACGGTGGATAAAAAACCACCCCATTAAAGCGCGCGATCATGGATTTCCATTTCTCGCTAATTGGTACATTGTATGGGCCATAAGTCATATGTCTCGATGTTAATAATGGCCGGGTATCCAACCACTGAACAATCAGAGCAACAAAAAGAATGGCTGCCTTGGTGACTTTTTTAAAACCAGTCCGATCTATCCAAATAAAACATAAAAACAACAGCAGATAATACGGAAGCCAGAAAAAACGCGCGCTGGCGCGAAATATTTCACCCAGACTCTTCATGAACCTAGGAATGGGAAGAGTAAAGAGCACCTTATCATTAACTGAAATAACATTTGTTATAGCAAACAGACTGTAACCCAAAACCAACAAAATCAACGGCAGTAATGAGGGCCTGGTAAACATTACAAATCTGTTGGAATTTACCGCACCAGGCTTTCTGCGGATAGAAGCGTAAGAATAATATATGCCCGAAAATACCAGGAGAAAAAAAACTCCGATCCCAGGATACATGAAAGCCTCGTACTGATGCCAGCTTACTATGGTCAATGGATTTATTAAAGAGGACCATCCCCAGGTATTAAACAGTGAGTTCAGATTAAGACTATACAATCCATATCCTCCCTGAACGCCAAATTCCGGGCTGCTATTGATTGTAAACATACCCACCAGGTACCACAGAAACAGGAGCGACAAAATGGAGATAGCCTGGTAAATAAAAAATGTGGCTTTCCCTGATGCTTTATCTATGAATGACAATTTCAATGAGGTAATAAAACTAAAACCTAACACCATAAAACAGAGATACGGGTTCACAAGGGCCGAAACTGCAAGTATCATCCACTGATACAGTAAGATTTTATTTATTCTCGTTTTAGCGGGATCTGTAAGATAAATATAAACAGAGGCAATTATCAGCCAATGAGCACAAAGCGCAGGATGTAACCCCCGGTAAACCAATACAGGATTGGCTGCGATGAAGAGTACCGCAAGGAATGTATTCAGATCATTTACCTTTAACCGCTTTAGTAAGAGAATGGATGCATATGCAGTTAACAGGTGGCACAACAACAACCAGATACCGAAGTACTGGAAATCCGGCGGTAATACTGACCTGAAGAGTTTAAAAAATAGCGCGAATAGAGGTATTGAATCCGTAAATCCAACATTTGTTCCTATCGGGTAAAAATAGTCTGTTACCTGGCCAAGTGGAAATTGCCAGGGTTCATTCTTAAAAAACAACCAACCAAGATAGTGTGTACCCCAGTCATGTCTGGCTTCCATCAACCAGCTTACGTTTGGAGGCCATAATGATCTTAAGTCATAACAGGTATGATAAATCAGCACAACGCTGATTGTAGTTGCAACCCATAAGGCAATTTTATTTCGGGAGTTTTCCAAGGCTAAGATTGTTTTTTCCAGATTGCCACCACGGTTTTACCGAGTGAATAATTGAAAATTATGTCGGTCAGTTTGGAAACCGGCACAATTACATTATTCCAGAATTTAATCTGTTTAATGGTGGGATATTGTTGCTTTAAAAAATACTTATTTGAAAGTGAAGCAAAGAGTCCGCACGAGTCCAGGTATCTGATCTTTTCCAGTCCGAGAGCCAGAGGTGCCGCCTTTTTAAGCATGGCCTTATTATATCTCCTGTAATGTCCTATTGCCTTGTCAAACTCATTATAGAGATATTGATGAGCCGGAACCAATACAATCAGGTGGCCGCCATCTGCTAAAAGTTTATAAGCTTGCTCCAATTCTGCAGCATCGTTTTCAATATGCTCAATAACGTCTATATACATAATTGCATCAAAGCGCGACTTTACGGGAAGATCTGATGTTGTCCCTTTTATCGCCTTGCAACAGGCGGGTAGTTCTCCCGCTATAACTTTTTGTTCAAGTTTGTCAAATAATAGCGGATCCGGTTCAACACAAAGCCACTCTTTCTGACTTCCATCACAAAGCGATGACGTAGTACTTCCAATACCAGCGCCCACTTCAAGAACATTTCCTTTCAAATAAGGCCGGATAAGTTTGCCATAGTAATTTTTCCAGACGGAGGCATGCTGGAACAACTCTAACTCATTCCCTATATAATTAATCTCCTGCATTGCTGATTTGAGTTGTTAGATTTTATTCAATAAATTTATTAACCAGAAAAACCGGCCGGTTCTGGGTCTCCTTATAAATTCGGAATACATACTCCCCGAGAATGCCTATAGACAACAATTGCACAGATCCAATAAAATAAATACTGATAATCACCGAAGACCAACCCAGCGGAGCAAGACCGGAGATCTTTCCAATCAGTATATATAATACAGCAAAAAATATCAGTATAATTCCGAAGAGGCCAGAATAAAGACAAATTTTAACCGGTATGTTTGAAAAAGAAAAGATGGCATCAAAGGCAAGCAAAACCAGTTTATTTGCGCTCATTTTTGCTTCTCCGTGCGCCCTGTCGGGTCTTGAATATTCAACAAATCCCTGTTTAAATCCTATAAATGATCTTAATCCCGGTAAGTACCGGTTTTTCTCATTCAGGGAGAGAAAAGCAGATAATGCTTTTTTAGACATCAGGGAAAAATTACCGACCTGGTCGATATTTTTGAGATTGGAAAGCTTCCGGAAAATCTTGTGAAATAATTTAATTAGCATACGCTTGAAAAATTTTTCCTTTCTTTCAGTGCGTTTGCCAAATACCACTTCCACGTCTTCGCTCACTATTTTTTCGAACATCGCTTTTATCAATTCAGGAGGATCCTGCAGATCACCATCCATCATGGCTATATATTCACCTTTGGCATGGCTGAGCCCGGCGGTATATGCAGCCTGGTGGCCAAAGTTCCTCGAAAGTGATAAAACCTTTGCCCTCCTGTCCCGTTGATTACAATCAATAAGTTTTGCAAGTGTGCGATCAGTGCTGCCATCGTCAATAAAAATAATTTCAAAGTTTTCACCGATTGAGATCATGGACGAAATGGCCCTATCAAAGAGTTCAGAAATTAAATCCTCCTCATTATAAACAGGTATAACAAGACTAATCATAATAAAAAGGATTTATTATTTTACTGTAATGGAGGTATAAAAAGAGAGACTGTTGTTGATGTAACAGGAATAGCTAACCGGGAAGAAATGCAGCATAAGGATGTTTTTATTCAAAAGGATATGATCGTCAGGTTGCAAAATTAACTGCTTTTAAGAATGTAGCCTAATTTGTATGCAATTATGGCGTTCTGTTGATAATATCCTTGAATAAACTGGTCTTTGTCAGTTCCTCCATATCTCCCAGTTCAACCTCAAGTGCACGCATACTCAAAAAGATCTCTGTCAGAGAGAAGACAAGCGATATACCAAAACTCAACAGACTGGCTGCAAAAATGATATAGCTGGCCATTTCCCACCTGTTGAAAATACTAAACATGCAGATAATGCAAAAAATGAAACTCAGCACTCCGAATCCTTGCATTGATCTGATCAAACGAATCCGGGCACGAAGGTTTCTAATTTGTTCTACAAGGTGTTTTTCTGCGGGCTCTTTTTTGTATTGTGCATGAAGGTTCCTTATTAGGTTGGCAAGAGCAAGAAACCGGTTTGTATAGGCAAGCATCATTAATGAGATCGCCGGAAATAATAATGCAGGGGTGGTGATTGACAGCTCCATGAACAGGTTTGTTCAAAAATACATTTAAAAGTCAATGGCAGACATCAAAAATCAGATGTAAATTGCTAAAAGGTCAAATGGAAAATCTTATAGTCAAAAGAAAAAATCTCAAAAGTTAATGGGCATAACTCTCAAAAGTCAAACTTCAATACCTCAAAAGTCAATCGTCATCCATAAAAAATAAAGCCAGAATGCATTTATCACTCCGGCTCTATCTGGTATACAATTGGGTTAGTATGCAAACATAAACGCAATTTTCTCCTTCCTATTGCCCGTGCAAAAATTTTTTGCAGAAACCAATTATAAAAATGAAGAATCGTAGCTAAATGATATCCCACTCATAACTTCTTTCATAACTCATAACTCATAACTCATAATTCTCTTCTGATATCCCACTCATAACTTCTTTCATAACTCATAACTCATAACTCATAATTCTCTTCAATCATTTCTTTAGCATTACTGTAAACACAGACCCCTTCTCCGGTTCACTCTCACAGGATATCTGGCCGTTCAGTTCTTCAACGATTCGTTTTACTATCGATAATCCCAGGCCAGTGCTATGCTCGCCATCAGTGGGTTGTGACGATATTTTACTATACTTCGAAAAAAGATGCGGCAACTCGCTTTCATCAATTCCCACACCTTCATCACTTACTGAAATTACAACCGCATCGCCTTCTTCCCTGATGCTGAACCATACATGTTTTTCGCGTGGTGTATACTTAATTGCATTGGATACAAGGTTGCTGCAAATACGCTGAACCAGCTGTTCATCGCTGAGAAGAAAAACTTCTTTTGCAGAAAATTCAGCATGAAGTTCAATTCCCTTATTGGTTGCCTGGGGAATAAAATTTTCAATAATCTCCTTTGACATAGCAACCAGGTCAAACAATCTAAGTTGCACGCGATGATTAACAATATCCGTTTTTTCAATATCCAGGATACGATTGATCAGGTTATCACCATATTTACTTGCTTGTATTATTCTGCTTACTGCTTTCTGTTGCTCTCCATCCAGTTTTCCATTTGCGCTTTGTAAAACCTGGCCCCATAGCTGGATGGTGGCAAATGGCGTACTCAGATCGTGAGAGACTATACCGATCAAAGAATTCTTTTCGTAATTAAGCTCTGCCAGTTTCTGATTTTGTCTCGTTATCATTTCATTGGTTGTACTCAGGCGTTTGTTGGCATTTCGTTTTGTGATAAAAGCAACAAAGGCCAGCACGCCGGTTAATGCAAAGGCCATCACCAGTACGGTAAGACCACGTGACCAGATCCGTTGTTTATCTATCTCATATTGCAATAACTTGTTTTGAACTTCGCGGTCTCTCGCATTAAATTTTTCCTGGAGTTCTGCTATGGTTCTGTAGGTATCGCTGTTCACGATGGCCGTGTCGAGACTATACCATTTTCTGAGGTATTCGTGTGCTTGTTTATAATCCCCTCTTGCTTCAGACAATTTTGCAAGTAAGGCATAACTATCGGCTTCCTTACTTTTCGATTCAAGTTGCGTGGATAACCTCAGGGCTTTGCTTGCATACAAAAGCGCAGAGTCATAACGTTTCTGCTCAACAAAAACATCGGCCATGTTCAGGTTATCGGCCCAGAACCCGGAAAGGTTGCCCTCGTCCTGGTGCTGGTTATAGTTATCGCGAAAAAGCTGTAGCGCCTGCTCGTATTGTTTCTTCTTGAAATAAACATTTCCGAGATTATTGTACAAACTGCTTAGGTCTATTTTTGCTTCAACCGGTTTTCCAAGTCTTAATGCTTCATTTAATACATACATTGCAGAGTCGTACATTTCAAGCTGTGTGAATATTACACCAAGGTTGATATAGGTTCCTATAACGGAACCCAATTCACCCCTTTGCCTGACCAGTTCCGCGGCCTGTTGGTAGAATTTTTTCGCCTCATGAGGTTCTTTCACAGCAGTATATACTATGGCCAGATCGCTGAGCGCAGAAATCTCATATTCAACCGCCTTGATCCTCCTGGCTTCAGCCAGCGCCTGCAAATAAAATGATAAAGCTTCCTCGTAAAAATTTGACAACTCAGCATAATACCCATTCAGCCTTAATGTGAGCACATCACCTTTTTCAAAATCGAGACGGACCGCATGTTTCCGGATAAATTCACTGTAATATTTTACAGAGTCTTTTTTTGACTCATCAAGATCTATGCAATGATCATACAAAGCCTTCAGGTAGTTGGTATCAACCTGCGAGAAGCAGGCGAAGGTCGCCAATGAAAATATGAAAGTGAAAATATATCTCAAAGCCCTATTGGATTACAAGGGCAAGTTAAACTGTTTTTTGAATATGAAACGGGCATGGATTTTTTGAAAGCCAGGGGATGGTTCCCGGCATTTCATCGTCCCGGACAGAAAGGCTACCAGGTTTGCCTGCGATAGGCAAACGACAGCCGGTTTACCTGACAGTCAGCCCCCTCAGCAGGATCATCTCACTCATTTTTTCGAGACAGGCTCGCCTGCCATAGTCAAACAACGAAGGGTAAAAATTGAAATTAATGGTTAATTGCCTTATTTCAGGCTACAAACGACACCGGTTTCAGTCACCAATTATTCGATCAGCTTATTTTTGAGCGCATATTTTACAAGCCCCACAGTGTTATTTACCCCCAGCTTGGCTATCAGATTTTTGCGATGTGTTTCCACAGTACTGATGCTTAAAAAAAGTTTAGCCGCGATCTCAGCATTGCTGAATTCCTTGCAGATAAGAGTGAGGATTTCTATCTCGCGTTTTGAAAGAATTTCGTCAACTTTTTTATCGTCAACTGTAATAGTTAAACGGAAGTCCTGGTCCGCATCCGTGATATTTATTTCTTTGCTGAAATACTCGCCCCCTTCATAAACCATACGGATTGCCTCCTTCAATTCGTCGATGGACGCATTCTTCAATACATAACCCTGGATGCGGTGTTTGGTTAACTTATGAATGAAGCGGGTGCCACGCATCATGGTAAGATATATAATCTTCAGGTTGGGGTTTTGGGACCTGATCCTGATTATCAGTTCCTCTTCATTGATATCATTCAGATGTACATCAAGTAATAAAATATCTGCATCCAGTTCTGGCAATTTTTCCAGCAAAGCAAGTCCGGAAAGGGAAGTGCCCGTTACTGACATTCCCTCCTGCTTATTCAGCAATAACGTAAGTCCCTCCAGGTAAAGTTCCTGGTCATCGGTAATGTAAAGTTTTATCATAAACCTTTTAAGATCAGTATTAAAGGCAAGAAAAGTTACCGGCAATATAAAACTTATTAGCAGATTACAAAGAAAAAGCGCTTAAAATAAGCGCTTGAGCAAAGTGTTGTGGTTTTGCCACTATCTTACTTTCAGCATCGATCTCACCTGCTGAACAGATCCATTTTGAAACCTTGCATAATATACACCATTCTGGTGGCCATAAGAATCAAATGTGACTGAGAACACTCCTGGCAGATATTCCTTATCTGTCAGCACCTTTATAACGCGGCCCAGTTGATCCATCACCTGGATCAGCGTATGTCCGCCTTTTGTTCGAAACGTTATAGTAGTTTTGTCGATAAAAGGATTTGGATAATTTGTTATTAGTTCTTCCCCTGAACCCCGGATTATATCCTCCAGTCCGGTAGTTTTGCATGCGCCATTTATACATAACTGTAATTCCTGGAAGTTCTTAAGCATGATGGTCTGCAAATCCGTTTCATTAACACAAAACCATTGTTTAAGTATTGATGCATAAATACTGCGGAAATCGTATTGAAACGGGATGTTATCATTAACACTCGCCGTCACCGGGATAGCAGGATTATTCCCGGTGATACCTGATCTCACATTTTTACCAAACACAAACACCGGGGCGGCAGCACCATGATCTGTACCCAAACTTGAATTCGATTTTATTCTTCTTCCGAATTCGGAAAAAGTCATTCCAATTACACGGTCCTCAACACCTAAACCTTTAAGATCATCCATAAATGCCTTTATAGCATCCGACACCCTTGACATGAGTACTGCATGGGTTCCTGTAGTTGTATCTGTAGAATTTACCTGGCTTGCATGGGTATCAAAACCACCGGTGCTAACCATATATATTCTTGTTTTCAATCCCCCTTTTACCAGTCTTGCAACAATCTTCAACTGCTCTCCGAGAGAATTTGTGCCTGGGTAACTGCCCTGGGTGGGAACTTTAGCAGCGGCATCACGAATCACCGCAGAGTAAATCTGTGTTTGCTCAGTAACCAGCCGGATATATTTAAGCTCTTTACCCCAGGGTGTATCGGGAACCGGATCTTCCACGCCATCAAGAAAATTATAGAACCCTGTTGGGTCACTAATACTCATGCCCATATTTACTGATGGTCCCTGTAAAGTAACTGAAGTGACTGAACCAATCTGGATTGCCACAGGATCCGGCATCTGCGTATTTGGGTAACCGTTAGGAAAGTTTGGATATTCAACACCCAGGTAGCGACCTGCCCAGCCCGAGGTCAGAATCTGGTCCGTATCGGAAGCTGTCATCCAGATATCTGTTGCCCTGAAATGTGAAAAATTAGGGCTGGGATAACCAACTGCCTGCACGATATTCAGCTTGCCTTCATTGTACAGGGTTTGTAAGCCGGTCATGCCCGGATGCAGGCCGGTTTTGGCCGTGCCATTCAGTGCCAGGACTTTGTTTTGCGGGATCGCTATGTTCTGCCTGGCATTGAAATAGTTACCGTAAAACTCAATCGGAATTACCATATTAAGCCCATCATTACCACCGTTCAGCTGAATCAGTACAAGAACCTTATCAGTATCTGTGGTTGTTCCCATTAGTGCACGAACCAGGGGAGACTGAGCAGTGAAAGCTTTTACCGATAAACCATTCAGCAATGCTGGCATGGTGATAGAAGCCGGCAATGCCTGTTTTAGGAAATTTCTACGCTGCATAGGGAAGGGTTTAATATTAGGACAATTGATATTCAGCCAGGTTCATCAGGTATTTATATAGATCACGCAGCCTGGTATATACTGTCTGGTACACTGCATTATCATTTGGTGTTGCCAGGTATGCATTCCAGGCATTGCTCCAGTAATAGTCCTGGTCCTGGCCACTCAGCAGCAACTGCTTTTTGATAATTCCTTTCGAGTTTTCGGATATGGGTACCCGGTATAGTATGTTCAGCGAATCATTGATCAGCATGTTCGGGTCTACCGGGTTTGATAAACTTTTTGCAAAAGCAATGGGATCGATTTGTATCTTTTTTCCATTCCTGCTATAACCGTTTCCGATCAACTGGTCTGTAAACCTGTTTCGTTTGGGCAGTGTATCAGAATTGATCCAGATTTCGTAAAACTGCGGAACCTGGTAATATGGTGGCCATCCCGCAACACTGGGTGGATCCCCAATATTTTGTTGCATCGTTGATGCCTGCGACCTCACATATTCATACATGAAATATGCATTTACATAATCAGTTTCCGGGGGAAACAAAACATTAAATTCCCTGATAGCCGTTATCGTTAAATCTACCGGGCTTTTTATAATACAACCCTGGTTCAGCACATCATAAAAATGCTCACTTTTAAGCAAAGCTTCAAGAACGGGTTTTATTTCCCAGTTGCTGTCCCGAAGCAGTTTTGCCAAAGGTTTTATAACTGTGGCAACCGTATTTGCATCAATGGTATAATAACAAAACCAGCCGTATAAACGCTTAACCATATACTCTGAAACTTCCACATCTTTACTAAAGACCAGGTTCAGCAATTCATCCAGTTCTACATCACCAGCGGTAGCGTCTGTCCGGCCGGCGATGACCTTATTACCGTAAAAAGATGAAAAAGTCTTACTGCTTTTATCATGCCTGTTTATATCGAAAAACAAAGTATCATTTGCATTGTTTATACGCCATCCGGTCAGGACCCTTGCGGCAGCCTTTACATCATCTTCAGTATAGTTCGGATTGTTTTCTTTTCCAAGTGTGAATAATTCCTGCAGCTCACGCGAATAATTTTCATCGGGGGCGGTATTGGTGTTGAGATAACCATTCAGATAACGCATCATTGCAAGATCAACAGTTACTCCACGAACCAGCGTTTTGAAATTGCCGACTGCCATCTCCCTGAGTAAGGCGTTGTGACGGTATCCATATATACCCCGGTTATATTCGTTCGATTCTGTAGCAAAGTGATTATGCCAGAAAAGAACCATTTTTTCGCGAATCGTTCTTGTCTGATTAATCATCAGACCAGTCCACCAGCTTTTCCATGAAGCAGTGCGGAGGTTATTTACTGTACCATCTGCAGACCAGGTATTAACCCAGGTAGAACCTGGTGCAATAACATAATCAGGATCAGCCGCTGGAATATTTGTGTTATCGTAAGTTTTTAATGGAGGAGGTGGAGCTACACTCCCTATATTCAGTATCTCATCAACTGCCTGGGTCATCGACAAGTTCTTGAAATAATTGATGTCCGCAGTGGTGGCACCAAACATGGTTCGTTTCAGAAGATGGATAACCTCTGTTGCTGACCAGGTTCCTGTATAAATATTCAATCCTGAATAGATCTGCCTGATACCAGCATAAAGGGTGGGCAGGGGTTGCGAAGGTTTTGTCCCTGTGAGAAAATCTCGTCTGTCCATAAGGGTTATTTAGGGTTGGTTGGTCAATGCAGACCTTGTTAGGACCGCAATAACGTTCATAGGTTTAACGGAACTTAAACAAATATGTTGCCATTAAGCCACCAGTTCAGAATTAGAGTAAATTTCCCTGATCTGCTTCATAAGCGCAGAGTAAATTTCCCTGATCTGCTTCGTAAGCGGAGAGTAGATTTCCAGCCTTATGTTTCGTAAGTATACGGAACAGGTAAACTAACAGGGTGAAATCCGCGCAGCATTGATTTGTGTAGGTTCTGAATTCAGATTAGCGGGTGCCGAGAAAGGAATTATCAGCCGTAACAATTTCTTTATGCTCAAGCCATTTTTCAACTTCCGGTATGATTTGACCTTTGCGTTTTATTGACCCTTTAAAAGCAAGCGCCTTCTTTTCAATCAGGTGCCAGGAAAGTATAGACAATACCAAAGTGATACCAGTAGCTATAAGAAAATTCACATAAACGTTCCAATGCAGAAAATGCAATGCCAGGATCTGCTGTACCGGGAAAGCCCAGATATACAGACCATAAGAATAATCACCATATTTTGCGAAGTTTTCCACCGGGCTGTTCCTGACAAATCCAAGAAACATTATGAGGTATGAAAAAGATATTCCTCCAACTACCATGTAGCCCAGACCCTCGGTTACACGTGTACTTAATATAAATAATAACAACATCAACACACCCGTCATGGTGCTTATAACTATCCTGTTTCTAAATATGTAAAAGCACCCACCGATAAAGAAATAGAAAATGTTAGAATAGTACTGGTCATCAAAAATATGATGAGGATGAAAATAAAGATAAACCGCAACTGCAGCCGATAAAAGCAATGCAAATTTCATTTTCCGTTTTATGAACAAACCAGTAATCGCAACCAAAACATAACATAGCATCTCAACCGGCAGCGACCATAAACTACCATTAATGAAATCAGGAAAAGGATTAAGATGGAAGACACCCGGCAAACTGTTTTGAATTCTTAACGCAAAAATATTAGTCAGATATTTATACGTTTTGATATTCGTGAAATAACCTGCTAATGAATCAGTAGTAAACAACGGGCCCAATACCAAAGCTGATAACACAATTACAGCAAACAATGCCGGATAAATCCTTAATGCTCTTGCCACAAAATAATCTTTGAGAGAAGTCGTCCTGCTGAAACTTCGTGTGATCAAAAATCCGCTGATTACAAAAAAAGTCATAACAGCCAATCCCCCCAGCGTAAAATGATAATTAGACAGAAAAGTAACGGGATCGTCTCCGTTATCTGTCAGATGAAATGAGTGAGAAAAGATCACACCGACCGATGCAACCAGCCTGATAAAATCAAAGTTATTTTTCCTGCTGAGCAGGCATTCATTAACGGTGGGATACATTATAGGCAGGCGTTTGGGGTTACCAACAAACATTTATGCATAAATAAATATATATTATATTTCCGATAATACTCCCGCTTTAAAAAAAGTCTTGTGCCAACAAAAAAATCCGCACCTGATTTGCGGAATTAAAAGTGCAGTATGTTTTAAAAGCCGGGTCCTGGTTTATTCAGGACTGTAACTATACGTTTTGTGTGAAGCATCAGTCAGCTTCAATTGAAATTTTCAGCTTCAATTGATATTTTCAATAATACCGGCGATGCCCTGGCCACCACCGACACAAGCTGTAACAATGCCATATTTTTTGTTGAGCCTTTTCATATCATTCGTAATCTGTATCGTAAGTTTTGCGCCGGTACAACCCAATGGATGCCCCAATGCAATAGCACCACCGTTAATATTTACAATTGAAGGGTCCATATCAAGCTTCCTGATTACTGCCAATGCCTGCGAAGCAAATGCTTCATTCAGTTCTAGCAGGTCGATATTTTCCAGTTTCATGCCTGCCTGTTTCAGTACTTTGGGCACTGCTTCAACAGGTCCTATACCCATCACACGAGGATGCACACCAGCAGAAGTGCAGGCTACCAATCTTGCTATAGGTTTCAACCCCAGCTCATTCACCATCTTCTCGCCCATTACCACCACGAACGCAGCACCATCGGAAGTTTGAGAAGAATTACCCGCAGTAACTGTCCCGTTTAAAGCAAAAGCGGGTTTCAATTTATTGAGCGCTGAGATATTTGTATCCTTTCGGGGTCCTTCATCAGTATCTACTACATAGGACCTTGTTTTTTTCTTCCCGTTTTCGTCAAGATAAACTTCATCTACTGTAACAGGCAGAATTCCCGACTTAAAATACCCGTTCTGTATAGCATTGATAGCCTTGACATGTGATTGATAAGAAAACTCGTCCTGGTCTTCACGGGAAACAGCGTATTCTTTTGCCACAGCCTCGGCCGTTAGCCCCATACTTAGATAGTAATCAGGTTCTTCTGAAGCAATGCTATAAGCTGGTACAGTCTTCCAACCCGCCGTTGGTACCAGGCTCATGCTTTCAGTTCCGCCGGCAATTATACATTCAGCCTGGCCTGTCCTTATCTTTGCAGTGGCAATGGCTATGGTTTCAAGGCCTGAAGCACAATACCTGTTAACCGTCATTCCAGGAACTTCAAAGCCAAGTGCACGTGCCGCAATAATACGGCCCACCTGCAGGCCCTGTTCCGCTTCCGGCACTGCGTTTCCGACTATCAGATCATCCACTCTTTTTGGATCCAGCTGCGGTACAGAGGCCAAAAGCCCACGAATCACATCAACTGCGAGGTCGTCCGGACGGTAAAAACGGAACCCTCCTCTTTTTGCTTTTCCAACGGCTGACCGGAAACCGGCCACTATATAAGCTTCCTGCATATTGCTGATTTTTTATTGTTAAACTGCCGGCCTTAAGAATCTTCAGGCTTGTGGTAGTTGTTTATGCAACCTTCTATACCAAATGTAAGAGAATATTGTCAGAAATACCAGCGGCCGCCGTGTCAAAATCCGGCTTTAGCACTTCATTGGCACACCTTATCTTCGCACCCAACTATGTACAAACTGATCAGAAAATTTCTTTTTCTTTTTCCAACGGAATCTGTCCACTATTTTTCAATGAACACCCTCAAACTTCTTAAGGAAGTGGGTTTCATCAGACGCTGGATCTCTCAAAAATTTACTTTGCACGATAAATCGCTTGCAACCCAGTCTTTTGGTATTCGTTTTCCAAACCCGGTGGGCTTAGGCGCCGGTTTTGATAAAAACGCAAGGTATCTTGAAGAACTTGAAATGCTCGGCTTCGGTTTTGTTGAGATCGGCACAGTTACCCCAAAACCCCAGGGCGGCAATGAAAAGCCGAGACTCTTCCGCCTGCCCGAAGATAAAGCGCTGATAAACCGAATGGGATTTAACAATGATGGGGTTAAAATTATTGCTGCCCGTTTAAAGGATTGGAAGCTCAGATCTGAGAAGAGAAACCTCCAGATTATCATAGGGGGTAACATTGGCAAAAACAAAATGACCCCGAATGAAGAAGCCTGGAAAGATTATGAAATCTGCTTTCAGCAATTGATTGGACTAGTGGATTATTTTGTGGTGAATGTCAGCTCACCAAATACTCCGGGTTTGCGTGAGTTACAGGAAAAGGATTCATTACGGAAAATTCTATCCCATCTCCAAACCATCAATGCTCAACAGTTAACGCCTACGCCTTTGTTGCTGAAAATTGCACCAGATCTCACAGACGAACAACTCAATGATGTGATAGAACTTGCCATGGAAATAGATCTGGATGGCATTGTTGCTTCCAACACAACTATAAACAGGCAAGGGTTAAATACGCCGCAGAGCCAACTAGAAAACATAGGCGCGGGGGGCTTAAGTGGCAAGCCGGTTAGAAATCGGGCAACCGAGGTAGTTAGATATATAAGTACCAGTTCGGGCAAGCGATTGCCAATCATTGCTTCGGGTGGCATATTTACCGGCGAGGATGCTGTAGAAAAACTTAATGCGGGAGCTTCACTTATACAGGTATGGACCGGCTTTGTTTACCAGGGGCCTTCCATCACCAAAAATATCTGTCAAAAACTATTGAAGACTTAAGACCGTCTTATAAGTCTTATAGAAAAAATCGTGACTCTCTTCTGACAGAATTGAAAATACTTTCGGCACATTGAAAATATTCGAAATGAACTTTTCATTCAGACAATTTTCCATTCAACAAAACTATCGGTGACAGCTATTTGAAACAAGCTTCCGCTGGCAGCTATTTGAAACAAGCTAGCGATAGCAGCTATTTGAAACAATCATTATTTTTGTCCATAAATTAACAATCTTATGCAGGAACTATTGACGCTGGACTCACTGATAAGCCTCATAACACTTTCTTTGCTTGAAATTGTTCTTGGTATTGACAACGTAATCTTCGTTTCGATTCTGTTAGGAAGGGTTCCACAGGAAAACCGCCTGAAAGCAAGAAAAATATGGATGATCGCCGGTATTTTAGTCAGAATCCTGCTGTTAATGGGTCTTGGCTGGATCGTAAAAAACGGAACCAATGAATTATTTGGTTTCAACTGGGGTGCAAGTCACTATGCTTTCAACCTTCGTAACGTTATTATGTTTGTTGGTGGACTTTTCCTTTTGTATAAAACGGTGAAAGAAATACATCATAAACTGGAAGGGGAAGATCCTGCAGTTGAAGTTAACAATGCTAAAGCTGCATCGTTTATTTCTGTCATCGGCCAGATCATACTGGTGGATATGATATTTTCTTTCGATTCAATTATCACTGCCGTTGGTCTTGCCAAACATGTGGAAATTATGATGATAGCTGTGGTGATCGCCATGATCATCATGTTTCTTTTCTCTGAAAGAATCAGCAACTTCATTCACAAACATCCAACTTTGAAAATGCTGGCTTTATCATTCCTGCTTATGGTAGGTTTCAGCTTATTTTTTGAAGGCCTTGAACCAATACATCATAAAGAGATTCCAAAAGGATATATCTATTTTGCCATGGCTTTCTCATTTGGTGTTGAGCTGATGAATATGTGGATGCGTAAGAAAACTTCTCCGCCGGTTCAGTTAAGAGAACCGCACTGAAAAGAATTATGAATTATGAGTTATGAGTGAGTGATGTAGTTATGAGTGAATTGACAACTCTTTATTTCACTCATAATTCATTCATAATTCACTCATTACTTGCAACAACGTCGCGGCAACCACTCCTGCTGTTTCGGTTCGTAACCTTGTTTTGCCGAGTTCAACCGGTGCATAACCGAGGTCGGTGGCCAGCTTAATTTCTTCGGGAGTGAAGTCGCCTTCAGGGCCAATTAAGACCAGTTTTGGTTTGATGTTTTGATATTTTGGGGAAGACAATGGTTCTTTAAGGGTTTCCTCACAATGTGCGATGAAACGTTGCACATCTTCTGATGTTTCCTTTTCGGATGTTTCCTTTTCGGATGTTTCCTTCGCAATAAATTCTTTAAAACTTATCGGTTCTGATAATTCAGTTAACCATGGCTGTTGTGATTGCAACATGGCACTGACAAGGATTGATTTCATGCGGTCATAACGAAAGTGTTGTTTTTCGGTTCGGGAGCAAAGCAGTGGAACAATTTTGCTGATACCAAGCTCGGCAGCTTTTTCAAGAAACCATTCAAGACGAGTACTATTCTTCAACAGGGAAATAGCAATAACATTCCGGGGAGATGGCTGTGGAGCTATACTGACATCCTTAATCAGTACTTCTGTTTTTTTCTTATGATCCTCTGTAATTACAGCATCCGCCATCTTGCCGTTGCCATCAGTGAGTCTTAGCCCATCCCCTGTCTTCATCCTCAACACCTGCACAATATGCTTTGAGCTTTCTTCCGACAGCGTTTGGGAAGAACCTTTGGCACTTATAGCTTCTACAAAAAAGAAAGAAAGACTGTTCAGAGTGATGAGTTATGAGTGATGAGTGATGAGTTAGTTAAGAGTTATGAATAATGAATTATAATTGAGATGAAAGTTTTGAATTTGAATAATTATAAAGTACAACATCAAACAACACTGACCTTATCATTAAAATAACTCATCACTCACTCATCACTCATCACTCATAAATCATAACTCATAACTAGAATAACATAACTTTCTTAAAATTCGTCATCGTCAAAAGGAATATCCTTCATCTTGCTGCCTGTTTGAACATAAAGGCGGGCATTGTCGCCACCACCTCCGGAAGCATCTGGTGTAACTGGTTTCCAGCTGCCGCCCCCAAGACCAAGATTATTGAAATTGTCTTCTTCCATGTCATTAAATTTCTGGATATGAAGAAGCGCCCTGAGCTTGATGGTTTCCAGCGTACCATTCCGATGTTTCGCAATACGCACATGGGTTTCACCTTTATTACTTTCACCCATTTCATTGGATGTAATATCATAATATTCCGGGCGATAAAGGAACATTACCATGTCAGCATCCTGTTCAATCGCACCCGATTCACGAAGATCACTCAACTGCGGCATCTTAGCTCCGTCCTTCCTTTTTTCAACTTCACGGCTTAACTGCGACAATGCAATGATAGGTACCTGCAACTCCTTGGCAAGACCTTTAAGATCACGCGAGATCTTACTGATCTCCTGCTCACGATTACTTTGCCTGTCGGAAGTTCCACTCATCAGCTGCAGGTAGTCAATGATGATTAATCCAATATTATGTTTATTCTTGAGACGGCGGCATTTTGCACGAAGTTCAAAAATGTTGAGGGCAGCAGAATCGTCAATAAATATGGGAGCCTGGGCAAGCCTTTGTATTCCCTTGGCATAAAGCTGTTTCATCTCATGTTCTTCCAGCTTACCCCTGCTGATCTTTTCAAGCCAGATCTCGGATTCAGCACTCAGGATACGCTGAACCAGCTGGCTCGCACTCATTTCAAGACTGAAAAACGCTACCGGTGTTGATTTTTTTGGATGAAGGGCCGCATTCCTGGCAAGGTTAAGTGCGAATGCTGTTTTACCCACTGCAGGCCTGGCTGCAAGAATAATAAGATCCGTTGCCTGCCACCCATAAGTGACTCGGTCAAGTGATACAAATCCGCTGGGAACACCTGTGATGTCTTCCTGGCGGTTACGCATATCCTCAATACGCTGCACCGTTTTAACCAGCACCTGGTCGATACTGTCGAAGTTTTTTCGAAGGTGATTGTTTGTTATTTCAAAAAGTTTGGATTCCGCGTCATCAAGCAAATCAAATACATCCGTGCTGTCTTCATATGCATCCCCGATAATTTCACCACTGATCCTTATCAGCTCCCGCTGGATAAACTTCTGAAGGATGATACGTGAATGCGTTTCTATATTCGCCGAAGAAACAACTGAATTTGTGAGTTTGGTTACATAATAGGGACCTCCAACCACTTCGAGCTCCTCCCTGGTTTTGAGTTCTTCAACCACGGTAAGAATGTCGATGGGCTGGTTTTTTTGCTGAAGACCCTGCATTGCCTTGTATATACGTTGATGCGCATCTACATAAAAACATTCGGGTTTAAGTATTTCAATAACAGCATCAAATGCACTTTTCTCAAGCATGATGGCACCGAGTACAGCCTCCTCAAGATCCTTTGCCTGGGGCGGCACTTTACCATACACCATCGTGCTTAGATCAATCGAGCTCTTGCGCCGGCTCTTCCGGTCCTTATTATTCAGGTTTGTAATATCCATTTGGTTGTTGAGCGTAATAGGTTAAAGCAAAAGTTTAGCCTGAATTAAGCAGGCAGGCGCCGCCCTGTGTTTTACAAGTTCCGGGTAACCTGGTTCTAATTAGGAAGACGGTGAAAAAATGCCATTTGGATTTTATTGCCTCCACAACGCCTGATAACCATTTTCAATGTTAACTGAATGTTACCAGCGTACTGGGGAGGGCGAATATAAAGCCCCAGACAACAGCGAAAAAAAAAATCGTAAATCAAAATTTTGTACCACTGAATTCCCATCACTATGCACATGAATCAGGGGCTTATCCACAGCAACCATCCAATCTTTCCACAAAATACAAAAGTTTTCCGGCGCCAGGGGTTGGTAATTCACATTCGTTGTGCGAAATAAAAAAGCCGGTTTTATTTGGCTAGCAAACTTATTGCATAAGATGCCCAGCCATAGGCAGTATGGGGGCTTTCCTTCCAATTAACATGATGCTTCACGGTACTTTCAGAAGCATCCAAACGATATAATCAAACATCAACAAAGGTTTCCGCTTTCAAAAAACCATTAGTTGTTATTGCTGCTTTGTTTCACGGATCGATATTTACATTTCAGCTTCCGCTCAATCATTATCTTTGTTTATCAGCATAAGTATTATACATGACAATCTCATATAATTGGCTACAGGAATATTTACCTGTAACATTGGAACCGGAAAGACTTAGCAAAATTCTAACATCAATTGGCCTGGAAGTAGAAAGCTTCGAAAAATATGAAAGCCTGAAAGGTGGGTTAAAGGGACTGATTGTCGGAGAAGTAATATCAAAAGAAAAACATCCCAATGCAGATAAACTTTCTGTAACAAAAGTAGATACCGGTGGTGCTGAGCTTTTACAGATTGTATGTGGTGCTTCCAATGTGGCGGTGGGACAAAAAGTTGTGGTTGCTCCCATTGGCACCACTATATTTCCGAAATCAGGCGATCCATTAACTATGAAACTTGCCAGGATCCGAGGCATCGAAAGCCAGGGTATGATCTGTGCGGAAGATGAAATTGGCCTGGGCGAAGATCATAACGGTATCATGGTTTTACCCCCGGAAACCAAAACCGGTTCGGAAGTAGCAGCCTTATTTGAAACTTATTCAGATTTTATTTTTGAGATCGGGCTTACACCAAACCGCATGGATGCAATGAGTCATCTCGGTGTTTCCCGTGATGTGTGTGCTTATCTCAGCCATCATGACGGAATGGATCTTAAGGTAAAACAACCATACCCTGATCAATTCCGGGAAGGCGTGGAAGATCCGCTTAAAGTAACTATTGAAAATACAAATGCGTGTCAGCGTTATGCCGGGATAAGCATCAAAAACATTCAGGTAAAAGACTCACCCCTTTGGCTACAGCAAAAATTGAGGGCGATCGGACAGCGACCGATTAACAATATAGTAGACATCACAAACTTTATTCTGCATGAAACCGGGCAGCCGCTTCATGCTTTCGATATTACAGCGATTGCCGGCAACCAGATAATTGTTACCAATCCTGCTGAAGGAACTTTGTTCAGGACGCTTGATGACAAAGAAAGGAAACTCAGTTCAGCCGATCTGTTGATTTGTGATGGCAACCGTGAACCTATGTGTATAGCGGGTGTTTTTGGCGGACTCAACAGTGGTGTAAATCCGGGAACCACAGCGATCTTTTTGGAAAGTGCCTGGTTTAACCCGATTGATATCAGGAAAACATCGTTTCGCCATGGTCTCCGCACAGACGCAGCCACTCATTTCGAAAAAAATATTGATATCTCAAACACGGTCAACGTTCTTAAGAGAGCCGCCCTGCTTATTCAAAACATAACC
>NZ_DATHKG010000115.1:0-6374 GCF_035489435.1 Flavitalea sp. | reverse complement strand
GAAAATTGCGATAATCTTCTGGCAGGCTAATCCCAAGCAACTCTTCCGCATCGGCAATTTCTGCCGCAGAAGCAGCGGGATAAAAATGATTCGTAAATGCTGCCGTCGTCTTAAAATATGTTGTTATGAGATCCAAGGTTTGAAATATATAGCGATAAAGATATGATGATTGTCAATCGCCACATAATCGCCGGCTGTCATTTATCTGACGGGACAATTGCCATCATTGGAAAAGTTTCATAATGATTAATCCTGGCAGCCGGATCATTTGCTATGAAGGCAGCTAAATCCAGTTCATCATCAAGTGCGATGATTCCAAGTCCATAAATACTTTTGGGATCCATCACCGGTCCATAGGCCAGCACTTTTCCCTGGTTCATCTTTTCTGTCCAATATGCTATATGTTCACCCATGATCTGTTTTTCATAAGCATTCATAGTTTGCGCAAAATCATCCCGGGAAGGAATTAAATACGCAACGAAGTATTTTTTTTGCATGGTGGCTGGGTTTTAAGGTTTAGGCGTAAACCCAATTTACAACGATTGTCTTAATTAGTTCCTCCAATATTATATTAGCGGAATAACGGATTGATTGATAATATTATCTGGGCTATCATCGCCCCAAATTCAATGCAGAGCTATTTGAAGTAGAGAAAGTAAACAGCAAAATTGGCCGCCGCCTGGACAATTACAAAATAATACAAAATGTAAATCTTGAATGAATCTTCCCTTAGACGTCCACTGTCTTTAATCAATCTTCACATCAATATAAAATTGTTCTTCATCCACTTCAAACTCTTCGGGACTCATATTTTTTAATATGATCGTTTTCCAGTTTGAATCGGGATAGATAAATTTGAATTCATTAGCCGCATGCATCACTTTTACAGGCATCCGGAAATTTTTCACGTTAGCCTGCCACCTGTAAGTTATTTCCAGATCATTGCCCAAAGGTTTCAACTTTGCCTGCAGAGAAGGTAATTCAGTATAGTGGAGATATTGATCAAAAAGATAAGTATAATCTGATTTTGTAACCCTGTTAATAAATGCTATAAGTTCCGCAGCAGTCAACGTTTTATACCGAAACTCCTTTTGAATAGCTTTTAGCAAATTCACCCAGCCTGTGTCATTGTCAAGAACATTCCTGAACGTGTGCAGCAAAAGACTTCCCTTACTGTACATATTCCCAATATCATAATGAATATGATTGACATCGTATACACCGGTAACCGGTTCTTTTTCTGAAACGGCATTACGCTGTTCCAGCATTGACTGGGTTGCCGCTTCGGCCCCAAACATTTCTTCGATAATAATCGTTTCAGCATAGGTAGCAAAAGCTTCGTGTACCCACATGTCTGCAATGTCTTTTGTGGTAATTGAGTTACCCCACCATTCGTGGGCAGATTCATGCCAAATAAGCGGGTTCGTTTCAACACTATTTTCCGTTGTTATTTTTCCTATGCAAACTCCACTCTGGTGCTCCATAGGATACAGACTCTCTACCAATTTGAAACCATCACGGGGAAAGGGATATTTTCCAAAGTTTTTCTCAAAGGTTTTTAACATAAACGGAACTTGTTTGAACATCCTTTTTGCACGATCAAGATTATAGGGCATTACGTAATAATCTATAGCGAGGGTGTCATCTGAAATATACAGGTCCCTGAAATGTGCATACTTCCCGATACCGAACGTGACATTATAATTGTTTATCGGGTAACTCACAAACCATTCATAACGGGTACGGTCACCTGCTATTGATGTTTTACCCTGTAGTTGGCCATTGGATATTTCATCATAACCATTTGGTACCGTTATCCAGATTTTCATGCTATCCGGTTCATCAGACTGGTGATCTTTGTTTGGCCACCAGAGGCTTGCCCCCGATCCCTGGCAAACAACCTGTGCCCAGGTATTACCAAGTGAATCTTTGTCCCACAATACCCCGCCATTCATCGGGATACTGAAGTCAGGTTCCTGGGGTACTCCATGATAAAATATTTTTACTTCCCCTTCTGAACCTTTGCGAATTTCCGCGGGAAATTTTATAAAGACTGCATGAAATTCCCGGTCGAATGCCAGCGATTTGTTTTGGTAAATAATGCTGTCGATCTGCATATTGCTATTCAGGTCTACCTGCATGGTCCGGAAAGATTCAACAGCTTTAAACCTGATGAGGTTGGAGCCTTTTAAAGATCTTTTTTCCAGGTCAACAGCAACATCGAGATGATAGAACTTTACGTCAAAGCAGGTTCGCATTGGTGTTAGCATACCACGCAGGGTGTCGGCCCGGCTGAATCCATTCTGCCGGTTTGGAAAGTTTTTGTTTACTGATTTTTCAGAACCTCTCTTCAAATCACCATTGTTCAGTATCCCCGGTTTCACAATTGGGTTTTCAGCATTTTCCGCAAGCAAAGATGTTGATTCGGAATTTGCCTGGCTGGCAGCCACTTTTGCCAGGGAATCAGAAACAGATATGAAATCAGAAGCAGCAAGAGTATTGAGCGAATCCCGGGTTTCAGGTTTCAGTATATTGTAGTTTTCCCAAAAGCTTTCATCAACTTCCGATCCAACCAATGTATGCATGGGCGATTTTTTCCCACCGATATCCCCCTCTGTGATTGGTTGTTCATTTTCGGTTTTGCGGTCAGTCATTATCAGATCACTATCAGACCGCCATAACCTGTCAACCCAATTACGACGCTTACTGTTTACATTTATTTCCCAGTGCCGGGTTACCCTGTTCAGATACCATTTATCGCGGTATTTACTATAAAGCACAGAATATTCAAACTTGTGATATTCGATTGTAGCATGAACAACTTTAGACATGATCATATAACCAATGCCTTTATCCTGCTTGCTAACCTGCCTGATGCCTTGCTCGGAAAGCCGCATATCATATTTAACAATTGACAAAGATGCTTCATCAATAAAAAGTTTCAAATGCACCATTGCCTTTTTTGCTTTCTTCCTGGGATTGATATCCACCACCACGAGTACACTGTTGCCAGCCCTCACCGATTTTCCAAAACTATATTCGTAGGACCTGAAATTGGAAGGATTTAAAGGGCTGTATTTTGCATTCCGGTATTTGACCAGGTCATCCGTTAAACTTCCCCTTGCGCCATTTGATACCCCACTCATCATCGAATAAAGTTGTGCTTCGCGTCCATAGTCAATCTGCTTTTTCCTGCCTTTTAATACCCTGAGCTGATCATTGGGCTTAGGAGCAGTCCTGAATGGCCTGTATACATCAAGCACGGCTTCACTAAATGCAAGTTCAACATCACCCATCCATACATTTTCGCGATAAAAAGCAGTATACTGGGTATCAGTGGTATCATAGTTTTGAGAGATCTTTTCAAGTGCTTCTTTCAGTAAATCCAATGCACTCCTTGCCCGGACTGTTACAGCTTCTAATTCAAGGGCCGAAGGTTCGAGGATGAAATTCTTCTTGTTCAGAGCTGCTTTCACAGGAATAAAAAGACTTTTGTATCCTATGCATGATATTATTATTGAGTCGCCCAGGGCAGACTGTGGAATTTTGAAAACAAAAAACCCTGAACCATTGCTGGCAGTTCCGCTCTCACCTGATCTTAATTGTATGCTTACAGAGGGAATTCCTTTACCTGATTTAGCGTCACTGATTTTAGCTGTCAGCGACAAATAAATTTCCTGGCCAGAAACTGCACAAAACCAGCCAGTGAATATGAATATTAAAAATACCTTTCGGAACTTCATTTTGGTTTTTGAAAGTAAAGGAACATGACCAGCATAAAACTGCCTACTCAAATCCGGATTTGAGCATTATTTTAAGACTTTGCCGCAGTTACATGAATGTGATTTAATATGATGAATGCTGCATCAGGCCGACTTTTTAAGATTCCTGGCTATAAATTGACGGGGTGAAATACCAGTGTGTTTTTTAAAAGCGCGCTGGAAAGTAGCCTGCGAATTAAACCCGGCGTCCATGGCAAGGCTGGATATAGTAAAGTGTCGGCTCGAAGGATCCATCATCAGTAATGATACCTGGGTTACGCGGTAACCGTTAATAAAATCATTGAAATTGGTCTGGTTATACTGGTTGAGGACGGCAGAAATTAATTTCGGAGGAATACCGGTATAGGCGGAAAGCTTAGACAGGTTGAGGTCCGGATCAAGATAAAGTTTTCCCGGTTCCATAGCCTCCTGGATCAAGGCAAGATAATGATCATGATTTGGTATAGTTGCGGGAACCTGTGTCAACGGGTGAGGATCGACAGTTTTATATCGTTGATCTTCATCTGTATAATGGGATTCATCCGGATTATGGGATGCATCCAGATAATGGGATACATCCGGATAATGGGATACATCCGGAAATTGGGATGCATTGCGAAAACGGGATTCATCTACCGGTGCTACAGATTGTGCTTTGAATTCCTGGAATTGACCTTCTGAGGCAGGATTATTCGAATCCGGGGTCAATAGGATTTGATTGGTTGAAGACATTGGCCGGGATGCGGGCACGTAAATAAGTTTCATTTTATGATAACCATTCAACGCAATCCAATAGATAAATAACACAAGTCCCACCTCTATCGGGTAATACTGGGAATCTATAGGGATCTTCACAAAATATGGCAATATCACTGTCAGTGCCCAGGTCGCGGCAAAAATAGAAAGGCAGGCAAGCAATATTTTGATCCAATTGAATACAACAGTCTGTTCTCCCGGTTCAAGTGACTGAATCCGGAGATTCAGCGCTTTGAATTTTCGGAATTTGTGTATGGCCATTACGAGATAAACTATAAACATGATGACACTGAGTGGCTCGGCATAAAACCAGACAATATTCATCAGATCCATCGATGAAATATCACTGACTATTATTTTATTTATCCAAAGCAGATGATAAACAATAATTGCAATACGTGAAATAAACTGGAAGATCACCAGTCCGAAATGAGCTCCAATTGTTTTTTTTGAAAAAGAATGTGCGGGATTAAGTAGTGATGAAACGTATAAGAACAAAGCCGGACCAATCGAATAGATAACTATGAAACCGAACATGTCAAAAAACATATAATACTTATCAAGACCAGCACTCCAGTTAAATGTTTCGAAGCCATTATAAGCGAGGGCGAAAACAAAAATTGAAAGAAATTTTGAACCCGGGTGTTTCTTATTGAAGAGCAGGATTATACTAAATAGTAAAGCCTGGAATGCTCCGAATAAAATCAGCAGATTTATCCAATGGAAATGAAGATTCATAACCGGAAGCATTTTGGTGTTTCAAACTATTAACCCAACTTAAAAATAGGAAAGTTTATTCAATGAGCGTGAACCTCCGTTTGTTAAATATTCCTGAGGAATATTGGTCGCAAATCAGACCATGAATGAATATTTCAGAGAGTAATACTGATTAAGGTTTTACAAACAGAACACTTCCATAATCGGTACCGGCTTTCATACGTTTATTATAAAGATCATACAGGCCGTAAAATTCATAACCATATGGGTTCAGAAAATCAAGAACATCGTTCAGATATGTATTTTGTTTATTGGTTCTGTTGAATCCAACTTCACAATAGATTGCTTTTATCTTTGAAGATTTGAGGAGGTCGACGCTGCCTTTCAGCACTTCAAGTTCAAACCCTTCCGTATCTATTTTCAACAGATCTATGTATTCAATTCCATGTTTGCTGCTAAATGCATCGCCGGTATTGACGTGAATTGTTTCCGCTGTTCCGCCCTTCTTCATTGAAACCGGATCCTGGTTTTTGAGGGAATTGAGCAGCGAGTCCTTTCCTGAAAAGGTAGTGATCTCGGTATCGCCGATTTGTTCCCCTAAAGCCTCATGATAACACGAAACATTAGCCAGGGTTTCGGTATTTTTTTTAAGCAATGAATATGTTGCTGCTACAGGCTCAAAACTGTAAATTTTTGCCTCGGGAAAAGCTTTGATGAATCGTTTTACCGTCTGGCCCGTATTTGCACCAACATCAAATATGGTTCGAACCGGCATCTGAATTTTCAGCTTTATATCTGGGATAAGATCACAACCAATTGGCAGTCGGTTTAATTTGTACATCCAATAGCCTGTCAGATTAATCAGGGAAGTTCTTAAACTCATAGTTGACAAACTTAATATAATTCAAGAGAATTATGAATTATGAATTATGAGTTATGAAAGAGTGCAGAGAGTTATGAAAGGCCTTACAGTTAGGGGCAAAAAAAAGCCTCACGATAATTAGTCGTGAGGCTTAAAATAAATATGGCAGCTACCTACTCTCCCGCATTTTATCGCAGTACCATCGGCCATGAGGGTCTTAACTTCTCTGTTCGGAATGGGAAGAGGTGAACACCCCCGGCAAAACCACCATAAGGTTT
>NZ_DATHKG010000114.1:0-48045 GCF_035489435.1 Flavitalea sp. | reverse complement strand
AAAGAAAAAAGACAAAAAGTACAGGAGTTGAAATTCAGGAGGGATAAGGAGATTATCGATACCAAAAAGAGTTATTATAAATCCGATTCCCGCGCTTAAATGCTCGTGATAAATCCGATTCACTTGTTTAAAAGCTCGCGCCCTTAAATTATTAAATCCGGCATCCGATTCCGAAACCCGGAAAACGGTCCCGTAAAAGGTCCAGTATCAATGATAGCCCCCGCCTTATGCGGGGGCTTTTTTGTAAGGCATAAGTTTTGAAACTGAAATGACATGAAAACATTTTTGATTTTTTCCCTGGTTTGCGCAGTGTTTTTTACGGCTTGTGACGATGATACCAGGGACTCAGCGGACGGAAGAAATGGTCATTCTTCTAAAAAATCTGAAAGGAACCTGGCAATCAATGCACAAAACGCATATTCAGACCTTTTTTTGGATAGCAATAAGGTTGAAAAGTTTATCGCAGATCAAAAACTGAACGATACCCTGGCAAATGATTTCAGGAGATTCTATAATCAAAGAAACTTTCAATTCGCCTGGTTTGCAAGCGATGGAGTAACTGAACAAACGCTTAGCTTCAGAAGCCTTTACGACCATGATAAGGAAAGCACAGTGTCAAGGAAATCGCTTGACAACAAGCTGGATGATATACTTACCCGGGATAGCCTGACTAAAATTTCGCCGGATACACGGATCACCAAAACCGAATTGTTATTAACCTGGCGCTTTATAAATTATATCACCCGGAAATATTCAAAAGAGGTTGAGAGGAACAAGGCAATGGTTCAAATGGTGCCAGCTCAAAAAGCGCCGGCTCTTGTAATGGCCGAAGAAGTATTGTCTGGCAAACGCAACGATCTTGAAGAAGAACCGGAAGATTATAAGGCATTGAAAAAAGTGCTGGGCATTTACCTGGACAAAGCAAAAGCCGGGGGATTTCCCGTGATAGATGGTTTGAAAAAAACAATGAAGAAGGGTGATAGCACTGTTGTTATCAGAAAGGTGAAATCGAGGCTTGCAGCAGAAGGTATGTATCCGGCAACAGATACAACCTATAAATTTAATGAAGAACTGGAAAAAGCGGTGAAGCAGAGCCAGCAGTTATACGGACTTAAGGATGATGGAAAGATCAATATAGCCTGGGTAAAAGAGCTGAATGTGCCGGTAGGGAAAAGGATTGAACAAATCCTTATTAATATGGAAAGAATGAAATGGATGCCAGTTGAACCCCAGGGCAAAATGATCTTGGTAAATATCCCGGAGTTTCGACTTCATGTGCTTGACCGCAACGAAAAAGTTTTTGACATGGATATAGTGGTGGGCAAAGAAGGCAGCAGTACCATAAATTTCTGCGGTACGCTGAACCAGGTTGTATTTAATCCTTATTGGAATGTTCCGCGTAGTATAGTTTTTAAGGAAGTACTGCCTGGAATGGAGTCAAACCCGAATTACCTTGAAGAACACCAGATGGAAATCACCGGTGAGGAGGATGGCCTGCCGGTGGTAAGACAGTTACCCGGAGAACAAAACGCCCTGGGTAAGGTCAAGTTTATATTTCCGAATAGTTTCAACATTTATTTTCATGATACGCCGGAAAAGTCACTATTTAAGAAAACGAAAAGGGCATATAGCCACGGTTGTATCAGGCTGAGTGAACCCATGAAAATGGCTGCTTACCTTGTTGGAGAAGATTCCGAATGGATTAGTGAACGTGTGGATAGCCTTCTGCAAACCCAGACTGAAAAATGGGTGAAAGTAAAGGAATCGGTCACGGTGATGATTGCCTACAACACGTGCTGGGTGAACCAGGAAGGTAAAATAGCTTTCAGAGAAGATATTTATAGTTATGATAAAAAAATGACCCGCAAATTGTTTGAGCAGTCTGTAAGAGAAAATAAACTTGCAAAAAAATAGCAGGCACCGTTAGATGATTCAACAATTCTATATTGTAGAATCTGTCAAAGTAGATTGAATCAATCCTTTATTTAACGGGAATGCATCAGCGCCGTTGATCATCGGCGATCTGGCAGTGTAATTAGTATCTGCACCATATAAAAACAGGCATGAGCCATCTTTTATTTTTTTGATGATGGCCCGGTGAAGTTTTACAGGGACGGCGGGGCAGCCCAGGCTTCTCCCGATATAGCCGCGTTGTTGGGCTATTTTTTCATTAACATAATTAGCAGCATGAATTACTATACCACGGTTAAGGGCATTATCGTTAAATCCCTTTTCGAGCCCATCAAGTCGCAACGAATATCCATGTTCTCCTTTATAGGCTTTACCGGTAATAAAAAATCCAAGACTGCTCTGAAAGCTGTTCAGGTCATTCGAAAACCTGGTGGCTTGTTCCAGGCCAGAATTCCGGCCATGAGAAACAAAGGTGTTAAATAACAACTTCCCAGTTGCCAGGTCAATTATAAACAGCCTTTTCTTTGAAGATGGAAGGCTGTAATCAACAATAGATAATACATCCTGCTTAAGTACTGCTCCCTGCGCAACAAGATTATTATAACCTTTAACTGCATATGTAAAAGCTTCACGTGAAAGTTCTAGCGAATCCAGGTTCAGCGTTTCATAAAGTTTATTGTAAGCCAGGTTACTAAATGAATCTACCACTTTTACGGATAGATTAGTAGCCACAGGTGCTGCAGGTTCTTTTATGCGCGGCGTCATCGCCGACAGCAATGACAATACTGTGACAGCACCTACGAATAATAACATAGATATCTTCTTATAAACAGGCTCTATTGATTTAATCATGCATAAAGTTTTTCAAGTGTTGGGGGATATTATAACAGCCCGCAAAGTTGATGGTTCACTTCTTTAAAAACATTAACACCGTGTTTAAAATTTGTTAAAAGGGCGTCGCAACTCAGGTTCAGGTCAGTAAACATGAACGGTCAAAAATTTAAATCCGGAATTTGGTGACATCCTCTATTACCTTATAAACACTATATTGCAGCCATTATATTTTAAATACATGAAGAAAAACCGGCTGACTTTATATATTATCATTTCTATGATATTAGGTATTCTTGTAGGTTATCTGGTTCATGTAGGCAGTTCCCCGGAGTTCATTAAGTCGTTTTCGAAGAATATCAATCTGTTGGGTAAGGTGTTTATCAGGCTCGTACAGATGATCATAGCTCCTCTTGTATTTTCAACCCTTGTTGTAGGTATTGCTAAACTTGGAGATCTGAAGGCCGTTGGTCGTGTTGGTGGAAAGGCTATGTTATGGTTCATCAGTGCCAGTCTTGTTTCGCTTACAGTAGGCCTTGTACTTGTGAATACTTTCCAACCTGGTGAAGCCATTGATCTGAGCCAGGCTGATACAGAAGGCGTGAAGGATCTTCTGGCCAAAAACCAGGAATTTTCCGTTGAAAAGTTTGTTGAGCATATCATCCCAAGATCAGTGATAGAGGCGATGGCCACCAATGAGATACTTCAACTCGTGGTTTTCTCTATATTTTTCGGTGTAGCAACTGCTGCAATGGGTGAGAAAGCGAAACCGATTGTGAAGGCAATGGACATAATCTCACATATCATTTTAAAAATGGTGGGATATGTCATGAACTTTGCTCCAGTTGGTGTGTTTGGGGCTCTATGTGCGGTGGTCGCTTCGAAAGGGCTGGGAATTTTTACATTTTATATTGTTTATTTCGGATACTTCCTGCTCGGTATCGTTGTGCTGTGGATTATATTATTATCGGTGGGATACCTGATTCTTGGAAAACGACTTTTTGAGCTGATGAGAAGAATCGGTAATCCGTTGCTGATAGCTTTCAGTACTACGAGTAGTGAAGCGGTGTTTCCTAAACTGACAACAGAACTTGAACGATTCGGATGCAGGGATAAGATAGTGGCATTCGTTCTGCCATTAGGATATTCATTTAACCTAGACGGCAGTATGATGTATATGACATTTGCCAGCCTTGCTATTGCACAGGCTTATAATGTACCGCTTGATCTGCCTACTCAAATTACCATGTTGCTGGTGTTGATGCTTACCAGCAAAGGAATTGCAGGTGTGCCCCGCGCTTCACTGGTTATCGTTCTTGCGACCTGTGCAATGTTCAAGATTCCCCCGGAAGGTGTGGCATTGATCTTACCAATAGATCATTTCTGTGACATGTTCCGTACCGCAACGAATGTTGTGGGCAATGCACTTGCCACAAGTGTTGTGAGTAAGTGGGAAGGAGAACTGGAACCAACAGCGGTGGAATTACCTGTTTAACTCCTGTTCAACTCCTGGTTGGATCATTGATTAATCCAGCATTGATTTATGAAAGCAATACAGGAAGAGGTAAAGTAGGATGAATAAAATGATTGACTGATTAAAGTATAGATTAATAATAGTAATAGATTAACAAAAGGTTCTAAAAATGAGACAATTGTTGCGTGTATGTTTTTTGATGTTATGTTTTGCGGGATGTTTTTTAACGGATGGATTTGGTCAGCAAACCAAGCTTAAGGGAAAAATAACAGATCAGTACGATCTGGCAGTTGGGGGTGTAGAGATTAGAAATAATGCCAACAATGAAGTACTGGCAACTACAGACAGTTCAGGTTATTTTTCTGTCGATGTTGCAAATATTGATTCAGTACGGCTCAGCAAGGTAGGTCATGAAACAATCGCATATTCAGTGAAGACCGCAGAAACCGCGTTTATACTTGAACGTGATTTCGCCTGGTCCGATCTGCTTAATCCCCTTTTTTATATCCGCAACGGAGGCCTATGGCTGATGTTGTTTATTGTATTCGCGGAAACCGGCCTGATGATCGGGTTTTTTCTTCCTGGTGACAGCCTGTTGTTTGTGGCTGGTATCTACAGCGTTGGACTGGTTGAAACGCTGATACCCGGTGGTACAGGAAGTGATTTCATTGATGTGCTGATATTGATAATTCTTGTTTCGATTTGTGGCATCATCGGTAATATGCTTGGCTATTGGTTTGGCAAAAAAAGTGGACCATTTCTTTTTACAAGAAAAGACACGTTACTTTTCAAACGCAAACACTTGTTGCGTGCGAAAGAGTTCTATGATAAACATGGTGGGCAGGCAATCGTTTTTGCAAGATTTCTTCCAATCGTGAGAACCTTTGCCCCGATCATTGCGGGTATCGTGCAGATGGAATGGAAGAGGTTTATGTTTTATAATATAGTCGGTTGTGTAGCCTGGGTTGCCAGTATGCTGCTCGCTGGTCACTATCTTGATAAATTCTTCATCCGTAATTTTGATTTCGATCTCAAACAACATCTTGAATTGATCGTACTTGGTATTGTGCTGGTGACAACTCTTCCCGTTGTTTATAAATTATTTTTTGGTAAAAGACCTGTAATCCAGGAAACCCCGCCCAATAAAACTGTCTGAATAATGGAGCAGAAAAGCCCGTCTGTTTTTAATATCACTGTTATAGTAGCCGCACTTGGATATTTTGTTGATATCTACGACCTCCTTTTGTTCCAGATTGTAAGGGTGAAAAGCCTCGAAAGTCTTGGGTTTTTTGGAGAGGCGAATCAACTTGCAGGAGAATACATAATTAACTGGCAGATGCTGGGTCTCCTGATTGGCGGTATTATCTGGGGAGTGATGGGTGACAAACGCGGAAGGCTTAGTGTGTTATTCGGTTCTATCGTTTTGTATTCGCTGGCAAATATTGCTACTGGTTTTATTCAAACCAAGGAACAGTATGGCTTACTCAGGCTTATTGCAGGCATAGGGCTGGCCGGTGAACTTGGAGCCGGGATCACACTTGTTGCAGAATTACTTCCAAAAGAAAAACGCGGTATCGGCACTTCACTGGTAGCGGGTATTGGATTGCTCGGTGCAGTGCTGGCTAATCTTGTAAGCAAAACAGTGGACTGGAGATATTGTTATTTTATCGGTGGCGGACTTGGTTTTATTTTGCTTGTACTCAGGATCTCTGTGTTTGAGTCTACGATGTTCAGTAAGATCAAAGAACTTGATGTCAAAAAGGGAAGCCTGATTATGTTTTTTAATAATGGGGATCGGCTCAGGCGATACGTTTGCAGTATTCTTATTGGGTTACCAACCTGGTTCGTAATTGGCGTGTTGGTTGCATTTTCAAAGGAATTTGCAGAGAAAATCGGCGTTAATGGCACAATCAGTCCAGGCGATGCCACGATGTATGCATACGCGGGTATTTCTGTTGGTGATGTGCTTATCGGCTTTGTGAGCAAATGGCTTAAGAGCCGGAAAAAGGCATTATTTATATTTTATGGGATGACCATCATCGGCATCCTGATCTATTTCTTTGCTACACCCGGTACCGCGACCGGATTCTATATGCTATGCGCATATCTCGGATTTTCCGCCGGTTTCTGGGCGATCTTTGTTACCATGGCTGCTGAACAATTTGGAACAAATCTGCGGGCAACTGCAGCTACCACTGTGCCAAATATGGTGCGGGGAGCTCTTCCACTTATCATCGGGTTATTCAAATACCTGCGTGGTGAAAATGCAGAGGCTGCCCAATTTATACAGGCCGGTTTAATAACCGGAGGTATCGTTATGGCCATATCCATCGTCGCAGCCATTTTTACAAAAGAGACTTATGGCAAGGATCTGAATTATGTTGAAAGATGAAAAAATTTCTCATCATCCGTTTCAGTTCAATCGGGGACATAGTGCTTACCACACCTGTTGTCCGTTGCCTTAAAAAACAGGTGCCTGGTGCGGTGATTCATTATCTTACCAAAAAATCGTTTGCCGGGATTATTGAAAATAATCCTTATATAGATAAGACACATTACCTGGACGATGATCTCTCAAAAACCATCGGCGAACTCAAGGATGAAAAATTTGACCAGGTGGTGGACCTGCATCATAATATCCGCAGCCTGAAAGTAAAACGTGCCCTGAAACTCCCTTCACATGCCTTTCATAAGCTGAATATCGAAAAATGGTTGCTGACGACTTTCAAGATAAATATCATTCCCGACAAACATATTGTTGACAGGTATATGGAAACCGTTGAATCTTTGGAAGTAACCAATGACGAACAGGGGCTCGATTATTTTATTCCTGATTATGACCGCGTTAAAGAAAGTGATATTCCCGCCGGCCACCTGGCAGGTTATATAGGAATCGTAATCGGCGCAACATATAATACCAAAAAACTTCCAATCGAAAAACTTCGTGAGCTTTGTGCAGGTATTGATCACCCGATCATATTGATGGGGGGGAAGGAAGATCGTGAATACGGTGAAGAAGTTTCTTCTGTAGACAGGCATAAAATCTACAATGCCTGCGGCAAGTTCCTCCTGAATGAGTCTGCTGATCTCGTGAGAAGAAGTAAATTTATCATCAGTCATGATACAGGGCTCATGCATATTGCTACAGCGCTTAAAAAACAGGTAATCTCCGTTTGGGGTAACACTGTACCTGATTTTGGCATGTACCCATATTACGGAGACCAGTTCCTCCAAAGTTTTGCAGCAAGATCAGCCGGCAAACTTCCTTATGATATTGTGGAAATCAGTAACCTCAGTTGCCGTCCCTGTTCCAAGATAGGATATGCAAAATGCCCGCTCGGCCATTTTAAATGCATGAACAAAATCGAAATTGACGAGGTGATTGATCTCGTAAATCAGCGGCTCGCTATTCACTAGTTTTATATAATTCCCTGGCAAAATAATTATGGCTTTCGCAAATTATAGCTTTCGCATCCCGAAATGGATTGTAGTCATAGAAATGGATTGTAGTCATAATACCTGATCTCTATTTCCTACATGATCATCACTCTTTGGGTAACCGAAGCATTTGTTCCGATCAGTTTCACGAAGTATGGACCTGCAGGTAAATCAGGTAGATTAAACCCAATCCGGTTGCCGGTTCTGCCACCAAGGTATTCGCGGAATACTTCGACGCCTGCGCTGTTAAACAATTGTATATTTTTATAAGTATTGGCCAATGTAATATTTAATACACCGTCGCGGATAATGGTTGGGCTTACAAGGTCGGCAGGTTTTGCCATTGTACTTTTCACCATTATGGGATTTGTATAACTAACCATACCCCGCAAGTCAGTAACTTTTAAACGATAATATATAATGGCCCGGGCATCGGCTCTATGATTAAAAGTATAAACAGTTCGGTTTGAAGCATTAACAATCCCGGCACCCTCGAAATCTTTGTTGTTAAGACTATATTCAACATCGTACTGTTTTACATCATTCTCCATTACTGTTTCCCAGGCCAGCTTGTATTCGCCGTTGTCTGATTCACCAGTAAATGATGAAATTTTTGCAGAGGTATTGCTGAGCAATAAGTTCCCCGCATTGACCGTATTGATGGATCTGTTGTTGTTAAGATTCACATCGTAGCGGAAACTACCGTTGCTATTGGTCGTAGCGGGACTATAAATGTTTAGTGTATTATCTATGTTGGTTTCGGAAACTGAGTTCTGGCGGGGTGTTACACCGGGAAGAGTACTGAGGGTTTTCACAGTGGTGATGGTTCCCTGGGTTGTATTAGGATTATTCTTACTGAGGTTTGTATTGACATTCTGTATGTTGTGAGCTCCCTGTTGTTGAGCCGGCAGTACCATTGTGATTAACACGGAACCGGCAATAAATAATAACCGTTTTATCAGCAACCGAACTGACCTGTTTGGATTGTATATGTTCTCTTTCATAAATGAAGCTTTAGTGAGAACGATTTAGTGGGGTTCAAATAACTGATACAAATAAAATGCCCGCCACTGGTGGTACCGTTAATTGCCAAAAAAAGGCGCCACTGAGGGCGCCTGCACATTTATTTATGAAAAGTATTAAATTATATATAAAGAGTGTTGAATTATATATATGAAAAGTATTGAACTGGTGTCAATTCATCAGATGGTTTTGAGTACATCGTTCATGCTTCTAACCGCCTCTGCACTTTTTGCGAACAAAGATTTTTCTTCTTCATTAAAATCAAAATCAACAATTTTTTCCCAGCCGGTTTTTCCGATAACTACCGGAACGCCAAGGCAAATATCTTTCTGACCGTATTCACCATCAAGGGAAACACTGCAGCTGAAAAGCTTTTTCTCATCTCGCACAATGCTTTCAACCAATGCCGCAACTGCGGCACCAGGTGCGTACCAGGCAGAAGTTCCAATCAATTTTGTAAGTGTAGCACCTCCAACCATTGTGTCTGCAACAATTTGTTTTTGTTGATCAGCGCTTAACAAAGTGGTTACCGGAATACTGTTCCAGGTTGCATAGCGGATCAACGGTATCATCGTTGTATCGCCATGTCCACCAACTACCAGCGCATTAAGATCTCCCGGACTGCATTTGAGATGCTGGCTCAATTGATATTTAAATCGTGCACTGTCCAGCGCGCCACCCATCCCAATAATTTTATTCTTGGGAAGACCTGCAGCCTTCAATGTTAAGTATGTCATCGTATCCATCGGATTGCTGACTACTATAATAATTGTATCCGGAGAATATTTGAGTAGATTTTCCGCAACGCTCTTTACAATATTTGCGTTGGTGCCAATCAGTTCTTCACGCGTCATTCCTGGTTTTCTTGGTAAACCTGAGGTAATCACGACAACATCACTTCCAGCTGACTTTGAATAATCATTTGTAACACCTGTAATACGTGTATCAAAACCAAGCAATGCAGCAGTTTGCATCATGTCCTGGGCTTTGCCTTCTGCCAGGCCTTCCTTGATGTCTAGCAATACAAGTTCATCTGCCAGTTCTTTGCGTGCGATATTATCAGCACAGGTGGCACCTACGGCCCCGGCGCCTACAACAGTAACTTTCATGGACTACAATTTATAAAATGATCAATATTTTGCGCAGCAAAGGTAAGGGGTGAGGGTTACTAAAAATTTCCGCACTTAATCTTTCTTTTTGAACGCGCTAAGCAGGGTGTCGATTTTTACATTTCCCTCATAGGTAGTGATCAGTTTTCCATCGGTATCATAGAGAGCCTGGTAAGGCAAGCCGCCGATCTTGAAAAATGGTTGCAACATGTATTTCGTATCCCGGCCGGCTTTAATATTTGGAAATTCAGTCACCTTGTATTTAGCGATAAATTCAGCCAGTTCGTTTAATGGAGCATAGGTAGCCATTACAATCTGCAAGTCTTTAAGCGCCTCTTTATGTGCAATTATGTCTTCCATCTGGTGCTGGCAATGCTCGCAGCCCGGGTTAAAATACATGAGTATTGTAGGTTTGTTTGATGCCAGGTTATCCTTTGTTATCATTGTGCTATCAATCGCGAGCAAGCTAAAAGAAGGTACCGTGGGAAAGCGCTTATAAGGAGGGTCGTTTTCTGTTTGAGCTATTCCGCTAAATACACAAGCACTTAAAACCAAAAAGCAGATCCATTTTCTCATATCCTGAATTTTGCACTAAAATAATTAATGAATCTGCTCAACAAATTAAATAATTATTTGGAAGTTCTACGAGATCGCCGTAGGTTTACGAAAACTTCGTAGAGATGGAAAAGCTTACTCAGCAGGAAGAAGAGGCAATGATGATAGTATACAGGGTTGGCGAGGGAAATGTTAAAACTTTCATTGACGACATGCGCGAACCAAAGCCACCTTATACTACGCTTGCTTCAACCATAAAAAACCTTGAGAAAAAAGGTTTTCTAAAAAGCAGGTTGGTTGGAAATACATATTTATACAAACCAGCTTTGGAGGAAGGAGAGTATAAGAAAGATTATATGAGCAGCGTAGTAAAAAATTATTTTTCGAATTCGTATAAGGACCTGGTTAACTTTTTTGTTGAGCAGAAGAAGTTAAGTCCCAGGGAACTCAGGGACATCATTGATATGATTGAAGGGAAAAAATAATTCCAAATTAAATTTTAGCCATGCCTTTTCTTATACAATATCTAATAAAGTTGTCAGTCAGTTTAGCGGTCGTCTATCTTTTCTATCGTTTCATACTAAGACCTTTGACCTTTTACGCCTGGAATCGCTGGTACCTGGTCGGCTATTCGCTGATCGCTTTTGTGATGCCATTTATTGACATCAACCCAATACTAAATTCCATAGGTCCTGACCAGGCAATGGTCATCAATTTTATACCGGTGATTGATCCTGCAGCACTCGAAAACAAGGGCTGGTTTAATATAAATAACCGGTGGAACTGGATACTTGCGGCTATACTTTGCGGGATGTTGGTAATGCTTATCAGGTTAGTTGCACAATTCTTTTCTTATCGTAAACTCCGGAACTCTGCAACATTATTATCTGACACCCCGGTAAAAATTTTCCAGGTAGATAAAAACATAGTACCATTTTCATTCGGCAACTCTATTTTTATAAACCGTGAACAACACGGTGAACAGGAAATGCAGGAAATCATACGGCATGAGTTTATTCATGTAAAACAAAAACATACTGCAGATATGATCTGGGCCGAAGCACTCTGTATAATAAACTGGTATAACCCATTCGCATGGTTAATCAAAAAGGTAATTTGCCAGAATCTCGAATTTATTGCGGATCAACAGGTATTAGAGAACGGGTTGGATAAAAAAGAATATCAATACCTGTTATTAAAAGTCGCCGGTGGCTCATCTTTCCGGATTACAAATCAATTTAATTTTTCTTTTTTACGTAAAAGGATCGCTATGATGAATAAAATGAAAAGCGCGAAGTTACACCTGGTCAAATTTCTTTTTGTACTTCCTTTGATGGCCGTATTACTGTTGTCTTTCAGGGAAAAGATAGAAGGAATGTTGGATAACGGGCCGGATAATAAATCCCAAAACAAAAGCGCCGCACCTCTGTTGGTTGATGTAACAAATCATAAAGCTGACACGGTACCAAATAAAATAGAACTTGATTCTGTGACAAACAAATCGGTTGTGCCCGGTATAAACTGGAAGGATCAAAGCTTGTTTTCAATAAAAAGCAAAAATCATCCGCTCTTCATCGTTGATGAGATCATAAAAGATGAAGATTATGTTCAGGCCCTTGATCCAAATAGTATTTCAAGTATTGAGGTTCTGAAGAATGAACATGCTTTGCAGTATGGTGACAAAGGTAAAAATGGTGTTGTCAGGATTTATACAAAACCAAACTACTATGGCGAAGGAAAAAGAAGTGAGCGATTGGTATTGTCTGATACTCCGAAAAAACAGGTAAGGTTGCGTAATTCGAGGGATTCGATAACTCTTGAAGCTGATGTCATTTATATTGACAATGGTAAACAACTGTATTCAGGCAAGGATTCAGTTTATTTTGACAGTAAGCAATTATATTATACAGCAAAAGATTCAGTGATTATTGATGCCAGTCTTGATAAATACAAAGCTCCGGGAGTAATCAGGATGCGGGGGAATCCATCGAATCCTGTTGTACTGATCGATGGAGTACGCCAGCCCAGGGGAACAGATCTAAGGAACCTGGATCCCAACTCAATTGAAAGTATATCGGTGCTAAAAGACAATAGTGCGGTCGAAACCTATGGAGCTGAAGCGGTCAATGGGGTACTCCTGATAAATACAAAACTAAACCTGAATGATTCTGGTAAGCCGGCGGGTTTAAACGGAGCCAGGGTTGGAGGAGCCAAGGGTGTCGGTTCGATAAAAAATAATGAAATCAAACTAAATGACACCGTCCCTGTCAAATCTGAACCGGGCCGCAACAGGCAAACCAATTAACACCGTTATCACTTTACATCGTTATCACTTTACATCGTTATCACTTTACACCATTATCACTTTAACGTCGTTATCATTTTAATATCGTTATCATTTAAATAAAAAACAACAGATATCTCCCTGTTAACAAAACGCAGTTCTGCAGAATTCCTTTAAGGTTCGCCTTTAAGGTTCGATGATTTCTCACTGTGAGGGTTCAAAGCAAATCCCTTGATACCAGATAAATCTTCGTTAGTAAAATCCGCCGGCAGGTGATCAATTAGTACTGGAAATCGCTATCTTTTGTGCCTTTTAAATCTATTTATTAGGATAAGGTTAAATCTATTTTATATGGATAAGGGCGAAGTCACCATGATTGAAAATCTCCGGAAGAATACCGGTAAGAGCCTTGAACAATGGATTGCGATTGTCAATAAAGAAAAGCTTGAGAAACACGGTCAGATAGTAAAGTTTTTGAAAGAGCAACATGAATTCACACATGGCTTCGCTAATCTTGTCGCTCTAAAAACTACTGCCGCCGCAAAACCTGAAGACGACGAAGGCGACCTTGTTCAAAGGCAATACGAAGGCAAAGAACATTTCCGACCGTTATATGACCGGCTGATTAAAGAGATCCTCAAATTCGGGACAGATATAGAGGTGGCTCCCAAAAAAGCCTATGTGAGCCTCAGACGAAAAAAACAGTTTGCCCTATTGCAACCCGTCAGCAAAACCCGCTATGAAATAGGTATTATTCTCAAAAACCAGCCACCTACCGCTAAACTGCAGGCCATCACAACCCCCAACGCCATGTGTTCCCATAAAATCATCCTCTCATCAGAACAAGACATTGATAACGAAACAATTAAATGGCTCAAAACTGCTTACGAAAAAGCGGGATCAACAGAATTATGAGTTATGAGTTATGAAACAGAAAGCGGACTGAAATTGGTTTCATAATTCATAACTCATAATTCATAATTCTTTTTCACTAGCTTTGCCGGCCTGAAAATATTTCATCTTAATTCTCAAAACCGCAACGATTTATGGCAACTACAGCAGATATGAGCCGGGGACTGATTATCAAATTAGATAACAGTTTATACTCCGTGGTAGAATTCGGTCAGAACAAAACAGCCAGGGCAGCAGCAAAAGTGTGGGCAAAATTAAAAGGGGTTGAAAATGGCCGTACCATAGAACATACCTGGAACAGCGGTGATAACATCTTCCCGATCCGTGTTGAAAGAAAGGCTTACCAGTTCCTTTATAAGGACGAAAGTGGTTACACATTTATGGATAACGAAACCTTCGAGCAGATTTCCCTGAACGAGGCTATGGTTGATGCACCACAATTTCTCAAAGAGGGCCAGGAAGTGACGGTAGCCATAAATACAGACACAGAACTTCCCATGAGCGTTGAATTACCCGATAAAATTGTTTTACTGGTTACCTATTCGGAGCCGGGAATGAAAGGAGATACTGCCACACGTACACTGAAACCAGCTACGGTTGAAACCGGTGCCACTGTAAATGTCCCTTTATTTGTTAATGAAGGAGAACTGATCAGGGTCAATACCAAAACCGGCGATTACGTTGAGCGCGTTAAGTAACAACCCTATATGTGACTAACCTGTTCTGCAACGTTTCATAAGGGTCTGTTGAATAATAAGCAGCGATAAGTCTTTTAACTATATGTAAAACAGACAGAAACAAAGTTTAGGCTGAATGTTCAATAAAAATCGTGGAACAAACTTTTTCTTATCTTAGTCTTTGTTTCACCAAAGTAATTGACACTAAAAACTTTAAATGATGGATTTCAAACAAATTCAGGAGTTGATCAAGATGATTAACAAATCTAATATTGGTGAAGTGACAATAGAGGAGAAGGGATTCAAAGTTATCATCAAACAAAAAGAAGAACCTGCGCAGAATTTCATCACCGGCACTTCCCAGATGCCAATGTCTTTCGCGCAGCAACCCCAGCCACAAGCGGGTCAATCCGTAGCTTCTGCCGCCCTTTCCGATAAACCGAAAGTCGACGCAGCCCCCGATAACCTTATTACAATCAAAAGTCCTATGATAGGGACTTTTTATAGAAGTGCTTCTCCTGGCAAACCGCAGTTTGTACAGATAGGCGATGAGGTTGCCCCGGGTAAGGTGGTATGTATCATTGAAGCCATGAAGCTTTTCAATGAGATTGAAAGTGAAGTAAAGGGCAGAATAGTGAAAGTGCTTGTTGAAGATGCGTCTCCTGTTGAATACGATCAACCACTCTTCCTGGTTGAACCATAATTGGTATACGCACCGCTGTTCCGGCTGATTTTGCGGGAAGGGCAATGCAGTATATTCTTTTAGCTCACACAAAATATCAAGATGTTTAAAAAGATATTGATTGCCAACCGGGGAGAAATTGCTCTCCGGGTTATTCGCACCTGCCGCGAGATGGGTATTAAAACCGTTGCAGTCTATTCAACAGCAGATAAAGATAGTTTACACGTAAAGTTCGCAGATGAAGCTGTATGTATTGGAAAACCTGCAAGCAGCGATTCTTACCTGAATATTCCACATATCATGGCGGCTGCAGAAATAACAAATGCAGACGGTATACATCCCGGATACGGTTTCCTGGCAGAAAATGCAAGATTCGCGGAAATCTGCGGGGAACATAATATCAAGTTCATCGGACCGACTCCGGAACAGATCCGTTCCATGGGTGATAAGATGACTGCCAAGGAAACAATGATCAAGGCCGGTGTTCCCGTAGTACCGGGCGGCGAAAGCCTGCTGGCGAGCATTGAAGAGGCTAAATCCCTCGCTAAAGATGTTGGCTATCCAATTATACTCAAGGCAACTGCCGGTGGCGGCGGCAAGGGTATGAGAGTGGTTTGGGTAGAAGATGAAATGGAACGCGCATATAATGCCGCCAAAACAGAAGCAGCAGCTTCTTTTAAAAATGACGGCATTTATATGGAGAAGTTCGTGGAAGAACCGCGACATATCGAGATCCAGATTGCGGGTGACCGTTATGGTAAGATCTGTCATTTAAGTGAAAGGGATTGTTCTATCCAGCGCCGGCACCAGAAATTGGTTGAGGAATCTCCTTCGCCGTTTATGACTTCTGAGTTGCGCCAGAGAATGGGTGAGGCGGCTATTAAGGCTGCATCAGCCATCGGCTATGAAAGTGTTGGTACTATCGAATTCCTGGTCGATAAGCATCGTAATTTTTACTTTATGGAGATGAATACACGTATCCAGGTGGAGCACTGTGTAACCGAAGAAGTAACAAATTTTGATCTTATCAAGGAACAGATAAAGATCGCTTCAGGAGAAGCTATCAGTGGCTTAAATTACGAGCCACAGATGTATGCCATTGAGTGCCGTATCAACGCTGAAGATCCTTATAATGATTTCAGACCGAGCCCGGGAAAAATTACAACATTGCATCAACCCGGTGGTCATGGTATCAGGATAGACTCACATGTTTATGCTGGTTATGTTATACCTCCTTATTATGATTCGATGATTGCAAAGATAATTGCAGTTGCCCGTACCCGTGAGGAAGCAATCAATACCATGAGTCGTGCTTTGAGTGAATATGTGATCGAAGGTGTAAAAACAACCATTCCTTTTCACCAGCAGTTAATGAGAAACGAAGATTTTATCTCTGGTAATTTCAACACTAAATTCCTTGACTCGTTCAAGATGGTTTAATATCATAAACTAACTGTTAATAAAAACGGCTATCCATCAGGTAGCCGTTTTTTTATTGGAAGATCAGTTTAAACTGCATTTAACGCTTTGCGGGTATTAATAACTTTATATTCATCTATTAATATTGATCTCTTTAGGTTGATCTCTTTACGTGAATAGCTTTATATTGATCTCTTTATATTTTTATCCGTATCAGAAATAAACTGAATCAAAGGTTGCTAGCAATTTCTTTCCCTGGTACAATGAAAGTTTTTCGCCTTTCACGCGGTAATTGTCTGCTTTTGTTATGGCATCGGTCAGGAAGTTTTCTGTTTCCATCCTTTCACAATACATTTTTGTTGTGATAGCGGTTATTTTGATTCCATTTGTACCAGATAAAACATAGTTTCCACCAAGTCCGTTGCAACCTGCAAAACCTTGTAACTGGTTGCCTTCATTTCTGAATTTTATATGCACCTCACGAGAATTGTCGGGAGTTACAACCGGGCGATCGTTCGCAAGGGAAAGCTTCCAGTAAGTATTTGTTAAAGACGCATTCGGAACATCATTTTTTGTTTTATTCGCACTGCTACACGAAATAAATGCAAGGCTGAAAACCAATGTAAGGGCAAAAAGTATTTTGTTCATCATTATTTTTTTTATTGGTGCAATCAAAAGAAAGATTGCATATCAGAAGGCAAATATTTTCAGAATTGTCAGATTCTTTTTTGGCGGTGTTGTCAGCATCTTTTTTGGGACCTGTACATTTCAACTCTCAGTCTTTGTTTCGCCTGAAATCTTTCTGGGTTTTCGTTTAGCTTTTCCATTCGCCTTAAGCGCTTCTTTGTATTGTTTTTGTTGCTCAGGCGTTAGTGTTTCCATTATCATTTTTCTGCGGTTGGCCAGCAATTGTTTCTGGAGTTCGCGACGCATACCCGCATCTATAGCTGTGTCGGTTTTCAACGAATCTGCTTTCGCTTTTGATTGTTGATTGATAATTCTGAGCTGGCGGGTTTGTTCTGCTGAAAGATCCAGGTTTTTGATTGGACGCATGTCAGGTTTGTCTTTTTGAATACGAATGGTATCACGTTGCTGAGCCACAAGCGCAGATGTTAAAACACAAGATAAAACAGTTAAAAACAGGAAATGGCGCATAATTTTTTATTTAGTTTGAGAACATGATTTTGAAACGTTGATTACCATATAGTTCATTAAAGCACTTAAATGGTGTTCGCTGCAATCCACATATCTCAGACTAAACCAGGCGGCCGGGGTTTAAATCGCCGGATGTTAAAATTTCTTTTGGTTCATTTATTAACCTGGCCATTTAAGACCCTTTACAGGTGAGCAATCAGACTGTTGTATATCTAAAGGGAACGTAACAGACTTTTGTATAAGTAAGGAGAGAGGTAACAGACTGTTATATAAGTAAGGGGAGGTGTTTGATAGAAAACAGCAGATGGTAGCAGTTTCTCAACATTAAACCTTGAAACTGTTAACCAGTTCATCAACCCGGGATTCAACCCCGTAAAAACCCGCAAGCTTCCGGATGATTTTTTCAACCACTGCATCCGGGCAGGATGCACCACTTGTAATCAGTACACGTACAGGGTTCAGCTCCGGCAAAAAGGAACTGCTCAGCAACTCCTGCTTTTTGTGAAAGTCATAATGCAGGATATCCTGCGCAGAAATCAGGCTTGTTTCTGAATTGATGAAATAAGTCGGAAGCTTCTCTTCGCAAAGCTCCACGAGATGAGTAGTGTTTGAGGAGTTGTAGCCACCAACCACGATCGCCAGGTCTGCAGGTTGTTGCAATAACCCGGTTACAGCCGTCTGGTTGTCATTGGTTGCATAACACAGCGTATCCCGTGTATCTGCAAATCGTTCAGGAATATTTTCATCCGTCAGCCGGAAGTGATTTTGAATAGCTTGTTTCAGGTAATCAGCTATCGCCTGGGTATCGGTCGCCAATTGGGTGGTTTGATTGATTACGCCTATACGTTGAAGATCCTTTGAAGCATCAAATCCTTCACTGTAACGGCCGTCAAATTCCTGGTAAAACCCTGCGGGGTCTGTTTCACCGGTGATATAACGGGCAAGCGCAACGGTTTCAGCCATATCAGTAACTACCACAGAAGGCGCTGTAGCTGAAGCATGTGAAAAAGTAGCCCGCGTTTCTTCATGTTTTGGTTTGCCATGGATAACAAGGCTATATCCTTTTGACGCAATCTGATCGCCCCTGTTCCAGACTTTCTCAACGAAAGGACAGGTCGTATTGTATTTTTCAGTAGGTATGCCCAGCTCGTTCAATTCTTTTTCAATAGCAAGGGTGGTACCGAAAGCAGGAATAATAACAATATCATCAGCAGTTAAACGGCTGAAGGGAACCAGCTGTTTTCCATAAGTATCCTGTAAAAATTCAACGCCTCTTTGTTTCAGGTCGGCATTCACCTGTGGGTTGTGAATCATTTCACTGAGCAGGTAAATCTTCCGCCCAGGATTTTCTTCAATGGTGCGGAAAGAAATATCAATGGCGTTTTCCACGCCATAACAAAACCCGAAATGCCTGGCAACATAAATATGAAGAGTCCCGAGATCCAGCAGGGTGGGTGAGAAGTCTTTCTTCATTTTATCGTTCTGCTTACGCCTGTTTTTAACGGCAGTAATAAGCGGACTCCTGTAAACAGATGGAACATTAAATGTTTTCATGACAATGTCCGCAAAGTTACGAAACTGCTTCCAAAGGTTAAAAGGGGTCAAACAAAGTGACCGGTTATTAACCTGTTTAGTTAACAATAAATGCCTGTTTAGTTAACAATTAATGTACAAAAGTGCTGCCTGGCAGTTCAATCCGACCATCTATCGTTAATTTTGAGGCAATCGCAATAGTACTATGGCAGACAGACAGTTTAAAGCAGTATCCTGGAGTATCACTACAAATATTTATGAAGTAAATCTCAGGCAGTATACTGAAGAAGGCACTTTTAAGGCATTTGCGGCACATCTGCCCAGACTTAAGGATATGGGGGTAGAGATTTTATGGTTTATGCCTGTTACCCCTATAAGCCGTGAAAAACGACTTGGAATTCTTGGCAGTTATTATGCCTGTTCAGATTATACCGATACCAACCCTGAATTTGGAACCGTAGATGACTTCAAAAACCTTGTTGGAGAAGCCCATAAATCGGGCTTCAAAGTAATCATAGACTGGGTTGCTAATCATACCGGTTGGGACCATGTCTGGACGAAAACCAATCCCGGCTTTTATAAGAGGAACCAGGAAGGTAGCTTTTATGACAGTCATGGCTGGGAAGATGTGATAGATCTTAATTATTATGATCATAAACTTCGCCGTGAGATGGTGAACGCTATGAAGTTTTGGGTGAATACCTGTAATATTGACGGATTTCGTTGTGATATGGCTCATCTTGTGCCACTTGATTTCTGGAGAAACACCCGTATAGAACTTGATTCGCCAAAACCACTGTTCTGGCTCGCAGAAACTGACGACTCAAATTATTTCGAGGTGTTTGACGCTGGCTATGCCTGGAACTGGATGCACAGCACAGAAAAACATTTCAAAGAACAAATACAGCTTGATGACGTGATGGCCGTTTTATATAATTATGAAAAACAATATCCTGTTGGTTCAAGACACTTATTTTTTACAAGTAATCATGATGAAAACAGCTGGAACGGTACCGAACATGAAAAGTATGGTGAATCAGCCCGGGCACTGGCTGTGTTCTGTTATACCTGGAAAGGAATTCCAATGACCTACAGTGGACAAGAAATACCAAACTTAAAGCGACTTAAATTTTTCGAGAAGGATCATATCGAATGGCCGGGCAAATGTGAAAATCACGAGTTCTACAAAACATTAAACAATTTCAGGAAGGAACACCCGGTATTCCAACAATGCCCTATGCCCTTCCCGACACGTATCCCAACCACACAAGACAGGAAGATTCTTTGTTACAGTACGGGTATAGGCGATGAGGAATTAGTGGTATGCCTTAATTTTTCAGGTGAACAAATTCAGGTTGATCTGCCTGCAGGTGCTTTGGGTGGACTTTATCAAAGTGTGCTCGATAACCGCATCTTTGACTTTAGAGATACTCCAGTAATGGAAGCGAAACCCTGGGATGCTATTATACTACGCAAAGAACCGAAATGATAAACTTTAATGTTTCAAAAACAGATTAAATCTTAGATTTAGTTTCCCCCTTGAATTTAGATCACTGTGCAGATATGATTCGCTTGAGTAATGGATCATCAAAAAAAATTGATTATTACCCAACGTAGGATAAAAAAAGCCTAAGCATGAACAGGTCATCGCTTAGGCTTCTTGGTTTGTTATTTTATCTCTTAAGGTTCAGAGATTGATCAAGGATCAGAGATTGATTACCACTGTATGAATCCCTTCATAACCCTGGTATACACCTTCCAGCTTAACACTTCCGGAAGCTCCATCAATCACCTTTGCTAATTCTGCTACAGTCTTTACCTCTTTGCCATTGGCCTTGAGTATAACATATCCTTCCTGCACACGAACCTTGCTCATGATACCACCCCTGATTTCCGCAATAACCACACCGCCGGTAACACCGATTTCTTTCGCTGCTTCCTTACTTAATTCCTTGAAGCTTGCTCCAAGTTTGTCGATAGCTGAAGTTTTTACAACTTCAGTATTACCTGATATGTTCTTTAGCGTTACAGCAGTGGTTATTTCTTTTCCTTCACGTCTGTAAGTGACATTGATTTTCTCTCCAGGACGGAAAGTTGCAATCTGGCCAACCATATCAGCCGCGTTCAATACAGGTACTCCGTTTACTTTTGTAATTACGTCACCTTTCTTGATTCCTGCTCCAACAGCTGCACCTGCATCCTGTAATCCTATTACATACACACCTTCACCACTTTCAATGCCGTTCTTTTCTTTCTCTTCATCAGAGATGTTTTCAGGTGCGTATTGAATACCGAGATAAGCTCTTTGAACAGTACCGAACTTCATCAGGTCAGCAATGATCTTTTTAACGATGTTTACCGGGATGGTAAAAGAATAACCGGCATATGAACCTGTAGGTGATGCGATAGCAGAGTTGATACCAATCAGTTTGCCATCGGTAGTTACAAGTGGCCCTCCACTGTTACCTGGATTAACTGCAGCATCTGTCTGGATAAACGCTTCAACAGGAGCATCGCTCTGGCGACGGTTTATTTCCAGCGTCCGCCCTTTCGCACTGATAATTCCAGCTGTGACAGTGGTCTCTAACGTTAATGGATAACCTACGGCAAGTACCCACTGACCAACTTTTGCTTCATCCGAATTACCATAAACAAGGAAAGGAAGATTTTTAGCATCAATCTTAATCACAGCAAGATCACTTGCAGGATCAGCACCAATAACCTTCGCTTTAAAAGTTTTCTTATTGCTCAGTGTTACATTGATCTCATCGGCACCTGCAACCACGTGGTTATTGGTAACGATGTATCCGTCCTCACTGATTACTGCTCCGGAACCGGAAGCGGCCTGCGGAAGCGAACGTGAGCGGTCTCCGAAGAAATCACCCATATCCATGTCAAACAAATCGGCAAAAGGATTTTTCCTTGGCAAATTATTTGATGCAGTCCTGTTCATTTTAGTTTTGATGTGAACTGTTGCCGGAATAGCCGCAGAAGAAGCCGGAGTAAAATCCGTTGCAGCGCCTGCATCAAAACCATCCATAAATTTTGCATAATTGGAAGGTACCTTACCAGTATCATTCGAGCCCTGGTAAAAGTATTGATCTTTCAACATTAAGTGTCTGTATCCCCACATGGTTCCAACGGTGGTTAATGCACTAAGAAAGATCACAGCAAAAACCTGTTTCATTTTCATATTCTCTCTTGATTTAGATATTACTTGTTTTCAAATTGCGTGCCTATGACAAAGTAAATAAACGTAACAAAATAACAAATAGTGGTATCGCCTGTTTTGTTTAACATATAATTTACTAAAGTCTTCGTACTTGCTGGTACAATTTAAAACAAAACCGGGCAAACACCAATAAATCCTTGGGGTTTTAACCGTGATTCACTTAAAAAATGATTTCACAAAAAATTCTTGATGAGGATAAAACAAAGAAATTATTAACATGACAGCTTTGTCAAAATTTCAGAGAGACAGTAAAAATTGCAGGGTATCTGCTCCATCTGCAAAATCTGTCAGTCCAGGCTTTTGTGAACTGCCAAAATTCAGCTGGTCCAAACCAATTATACATTGAACGGATTCATTTGTACTAAGGCTGGCCAACAGCGATACCGGATCCTGGTAGGTATCATAATTCAACACGCTGACGGGGGAGAAAAGCGAAGCGTTTTTTCGAAGGATGATGGAGCCATTTGTCATATAATGTTCCCGGTTGATCATCAGCATGGCGAGCTGGTAGTCATAGTTGTTTTTGTATTTGTGATGATCGAAGAGGTAATTGTATTTTTTGAAAGCCTCAAGCAGCGGAACAAAATCATAGTTTTCCGGCACATAGAGCATCGTAACATTCCTGCAACCCAGGCCAAAATACATGTATACATCATCTGCCAGTGCAGAAAGTTCCCCGATTGTTTCATTGCCAGTGATTATGGCGGCGGAGGTCCTGTTTTTACGGATTATATGAGGAAATCGCGAAAAATAATATTCAAAATACCGGGAAGAATTATTGCTTCCCGTGGCGATATAGGCATCACAGCCTTTGAGCATTTCTTCAAAGCGGATCTCCTCTTTTAATGAAGGTTCCTTGTTCCAAAGCCACTCCACCAGGTATTGCAGTAGTACTTTGTCTTTTGAAGACAGTTTAATTGTCTGATGATGGCCAGACAAAAATGTACAAAGAAAATCATGAAACCCAACCAGTGGAATATTGCCCGCCATAATGATTCCAACATCCCCGGGTTTTTTCTGAATCGCCGGTATCTTATATGAAGCCGCCAGCTTTGCCAGCTTATCGCGGGTTAAAAATTCTGTAACTATATTCTGAACACTGAGATCGATAAATTCAGGTATGAACCACCCATTCTCATGATGTGCTCTTTCCTTTGCGGCCAGCCATGAGTATGGCGCAGCTATTATATGTCCTCCCAGTTCTACCAATAAATTTAACCGTTGTTGTAAATCCATCAAACCTTATATTTGTGTTGCAAAGTAACTGTAATCAATTCTAAAAATTTATTAAAAGCATGGCGATAAAAATTACAGACGAGTGTATAAACTGCGGAGCCTGTGAGCCTGAGTGTCCAAATAACGCTATCTATGAAGGCGGTGTTGAATGGGCCATTTCAGACGGCACAAGTATAAAAGGAAAGTTTACATTGCTCGATGGTGTAGTGGTTGATGCGGACCAGCGTCACGCTCCTGTCAGTGTGGACATATACTATATTACGCCTAATAAATGTACCGAGTGCCAGGGGTTCCATGAAGAACCTCAATGTGCTGCTGTTTGCCCGGTTGATTGCTGCGTTCCTGATGAAATGTATGTCGAAACAGTCGAAGAACTCCTTGAAAAAAAAGAGCGTCTTCATATATAAAAATTCTTAACTTCAGGTTTCACAATAGTGAATGTAGTTGAAAAACTACTCCTGTTGGCGGGTGATATTTCCCGTCGTAAAAAGGTGAAGGGAAAATGTTCCTTCACCTTTATTATTTTTGTCAAATGACTAACATAAAGCCTACCATAGCCTTCGTAACCGGGGGGTACTCTACTGAATCAGTAATCTCATACAAAAGTGCGGTCACTATTGAAAAGAATCTTGACCTGGACAAATACAATGTTTACAAAATTGACGTTACTCCAAAGGGATGGTGGTATGAAACACCCGGTGGAACAAAAACTGCTGTGAATAAAGATGACTTTTCACTTATTGCAGATGGCAAACATATCCGCTTTGATGCAGTTTTGATTGGCATACATGGAACACCTGGCGAAGACGGACGTTTACAGGGATACCTGGACCTTATGGGACTACCCTACACTTCCTGTGACGCAGCAACTTCGGCGCTCACCATGAACAAAAGATATACGGTGGCCGTAGCTGGATTTGCGGGTGTTAATGTGGCAAAATCGCTCCACCTGTTTAAACATACCCCAATTGCACCTGAAACCATTCTGAGCCAACTTGCCCTGCCGGTATTTGTGAAACCAAACAGTGGCGGTTCAAGTATCGGGATGAGTAAAGTGAATAAAGAAGATGAGTTGCCAGCTGCACTGGAGAAAGCATTTAAAGAAGATGAACAGATTCTTATTGAAGAATTCATCAGTGGCCGGGAATTTACAGTCGGCGTATTCAAAACTACTAAAGAGATTATTGTATTACCGATCACTGAAGTAAAAACGCACAAAGAATTTTTTGATTTCGAAGCCAAATATGAAGGCAAAAGTGAAGAAATAACACCGGCCCAGATCTCCAACGAAATGACAGAAAACATCCGGGCGACAGCCAGGAAAGTTTACGAAGTGCTCAATTGCAGGGGTGTCGTGAGAATTGACTTTATTTATGATGAGAAAAAATCGGCACCTTTTATGTTGGAAATCAATACGATACCCGGACAAAGCGAAGCGAGCATAATACCACAGCAGGTAAAAGTGTTAGGCTGGACACTCAAAGAATTTTATAGTGCCCTGATCGAAGATGCGTTGAGTCGAAAATCCTGATTATTTTCACGAACTTAATAACAAACAGATAATTAATATTTTCAGCCTGTGTTTAAATTTATCAGCGGTAAGCCGCTATGGGTTCATATCCTGATCAGCCTCGTACTCGTGTTCCTGGTCCTGTTCTTTTTTCTCAGCTATCTGGACGTGCTCACCAAACATGGCAAGATATTGACGATTCCCTCAGTGAATGGTAAAGACCTTGCCGAAGCGACCAGGCTGCTGGAAGAAAGGGGCTTTGATGTGGAATTGCAAGACTCGGTTTATGTTGATACTGCCAGGGCGAATTCGGTTGTCCGCCAGTTTCCGGATGCGGATGCCGTAGTAAAGGTGAATCGTACCGTTTACCTCACGGTCAATCGTTCCGTTCCACCTGTTATCGAAATGCCAAATTTTATGAGCATGACCTTCAGGAGTGCCGAGGTTGCACTTAAACAGTATGGACTTCAGCTGGAAGACACCGTTTACCGGCATGATTTTGCCAAAAATGCGGTTCTTGACCAATTGTATAACGGCAATTCTATAAAACCAGGATCTAAAATTTCAATGGGCAGCAAAATTACGCTGGTACTGGGTTCAGGACTTGGACAGGATGAGTTTGCGGTTCCTGACCTGGTTGGGTTGACTTATGAGCAGGCCAGGGCTTTGCTGGAAGGAAATGGACTCGCAATAGGGGCTTCTATATTTGACCGGGATGTAGTTGATTCGGCAAATTCATATGTTTACTTGCAACGGCCTGAAAAGATGACAGCCGATAACAGGGTAATCCGTATCAGGCAGGGACAATCCATAGATGTTTTTCTCGGAGTTAAAAAGCCCGAAAAACCTGTTGATTCATCCGGTGTATTATATTAATGTCCGATTTGTTGATTGGTTTATCTGAAAAAATTATAACATGGAAAATATCACAGTAGAAGAAGTAAAGAAAAGATTAGATGCCGGCGACAACCTACATCTGGTTGATGTGCGTGAACCATCGGAAAATGCAGAATTTAATATCGGTGGCAAACTGGTTCCCCTGGGAAAGATCAGAACAATGGATGTACCTGAACTCGAGGATCTGAAAGACCAGGAAGTGATATGTTACTGCAGAAGCGGTGCAAGAAGCGGACAGGCCTGTATGATCCTGGAATCAATGGGCTTTACAAATACCAAAAACCTGGTTGGCGGGATGTTGGCGTGGAAGGAATAAGGACTGTAAAGAAAGTTATGAGTTATGAGTGATGAGTTATGAGTGAGTGATGAGTTGTATTTCACTCATCACTCATAACTTGTCATCAGAGTTTAATATTCAAACTAACCATAACGTTTGCCCCTGCCATCGGGAAATAATAGTTTTCGGTTGTTAGTTCTCCACCATAATAATAGCTGAAAGTATAACCGTTTGATTCGTATTTGCGGTTGAAGATATTATAGACCTGGGCGCTCAGGTTTATTTCTTTTGCCAGCAACCGCCGCAAGCTATAAGAGAGGCGAACATCCTGCACGAAATAATCATCAATGCTTCTTGACCTGGACGATGTGTTGTCAAGATATTGACGACTGACGTATTTACTAAAGAGATTTATCTCAAGATTTTTAACCGGCACCAGATTAACACCCGCGAACCCTGTTACGGCCGGTGAAAACGAGATATCAGTTTCACCATGAGGGATGACTTTCTGCCCACCTGCATCATAATCATCAATGTATTCAGTAAAATTGTTAATCCGGTTACGGCTTAAAGTAAGATTTCCTGAAATGTTCAACCAATCTGTAAGCACAGCCTTACCCTGCAGTTCAATTCCCATCCTGTAGCTGTCTGGAATATTGGTCCTTGTCTGCCCTCCGACATCATTGATCTTGCCGGTTTGCACAAGTTGATTTTTGTAAAGCATATAATATAACACAAGCCCCCAGCTATACTGCCCTTCTCTTTTCTCAATCCCTGCTTCGAAGTCATGCATGCGTTCAGGACTCGGTTGCTGGGTGATGCCTGCTTCAAAATCGTCACGGTTTGGTTCTTTGTTACCCATGGCATAAGAGGCATAAACCTGGTAATTATTTTTATTATATGATAAACCAAGTTTAGGATTTACAAAATCGTAGGTGTTCCTGATCAGGAGGGTCGGATTGTTGCGGAACCCGCCAAGATCATACAGGATTCTTCGGTATTGAATGTCTCCAAAAATCTCCAGGCCAGGCATGATGGAATATTGGTATTTCGCATAGGCGTTTACGTCAGTCTTGTAAGCATCAAGATCATACCATTTGTATTGGTTTGGAAACCCTGCTGCGGCCCAGGGTACCAGTCCGAAATGATTTCCATCGTACCGGTTCCATCCGCCGCCAGCGGTGAGCTCGGACCGGTCTGTTTTATATTGCAGGGAGATGACTTGTCCATAATATTTGTTGTCAAGCCATAGCTGGCGAACAAGATCGGTTTCTTTGCTGGTGTCAGTACCGCTGATGAAATTTGGCAGACCATAGTCTGAATATAATTCCCCCGCCTGGTAATTTTCATAATAACCTTTACCGTTGGACAGAAAAAAAGCAGTGTTGAAACTAAGCCTGGTATTGAACTGGTGATTAAAAAGTAACTGGAAATGATCCTGCTGATAATTGTCTGTTTCGTTATCATAAGGCGTACCTGGTTTTTCAGTGCCCGACGAATTATATGTTCTGTTTGAATCGAGGTAACTTTCCGGTATACCGTTCCAGGATTGATATGTTTTCTCTTTTCCTGAAAAAACATTTAGCCTTAGCGCGGATTTTTTTGACAGATAAGCCCCGGATATAAAAAACGAACTCAGATCACTGCTTGCCCTGTCTACATAGCCATCGCTGGAGATTTTTGATAAACGGGCATCGATTGTAAAATGATCCGCGATGATGCCGCTCCCTGCTTTCACTGTATGTTTCCAGGTGTTGAATGAACCCAGGCTGTTATTGATCTCCGCATAAGGAGAGGTGTTCACTTCATTGGTGCTGAAATTCATTGTTGCTCCAAATGCACCTGCACCATTGGAAGAAGTTCCTACACCACGTTGTATCTGTACGCTGTTAATTGATGACGCGAAATCCGGCAGATTAACAAAAAACAAGCCCTGTGATTCAGCATCATTGTAGGGAATGCCATTGATAGTCATGTTTATCCGGGTCGCATCTGACCCCCGGATCCTTATACCTGTATAGCCAACCCCGTTACCGGCGTCTGAATTAATGACAACGGAAGGAGTCTGATTTAGGATATAAGGAATGTCCTGGGCGAAATTCAGCTTTTCAATGTCTTTTTTTGCCAGGTTGGTTTTGGTGAAAGGGGCCTTATCGCCCGCCCTGATGGCCTTCACTTCTACAGGTTGCATCATCAGGTTGAATCTCTGCAAAGCCACGGAAATGTCAGTCTCGTTCCCTGTAAGTTTTTGTTCATTGCTGCGATAACCCAGGCTACTGACTTTGAGCGGTTGATTGCTCCGGCCCGGGTTTCGGAAATAGAAATAACCCGAATCGTTGGTGAGTGTGGTTGACTCATCTCCTAATTCTACTGTTGCCGCTGCTACTGCGGTGCCGGTGGTGGCGTCTGTTACTCTGCCGCGTATTTGCTGGGAGAGCACAGTCTGGGAAATCAATAAGTAGCAAATCCCCAAAAACAATTTTTGCATGTCCATTAAAGTTTAAATGGTGTCCCGTGAACAAACCGCTATTTATTTGAAGCGATCCTGTAAACGGAATAAAAATTGATTTGAAGGAAATGCTGCGGAAAAGAAGTGTAGGTGTGAATGCTAAAAACTACCTTCCCTGCGCAGGCATTACCCTGTCCAGGTTCTACGGGTATTATCTCAGCCTTGCCGGTTTTAACCGCAAAGCACCCCGAGGAATCTGAGAAATGTCCGGTGTTCGGACGGCTGCAAATATAGTAACAATTTTTTTTTCTGCTGTAACATTTGCAGGTTGAGAGCCGTCACACTTAAATAATACAAGATAGCCCGGTTTGAAACATTTTGATAATATCAGCTACTTTACGAAAGTTCAACGACAGCTAATAAAAACCGCATAAATGAACGTGTCAATTATTTGATTGCATAAATAATCGGATCAATCATTAAATCATATAAATCTATCACCACTTAATATTTATCACTGCTTAATATTTTTAACAATGAAACATATGAAATCACTCAGCCTTTTTTTATTCGGATTTCTTTTTGCGTTTACAACATTTGCACAAACAGCTATAAAGGACGCAAATGCGGAAGTGAGACCAGCTAAAAACTTTCATGCAGTCCGCGTTTCCAGTGGCATTGAACTGATCCTGGTACAGGGAAATGAAGAAGCACTTGCGGTAAGCGCGGTAAATGAAGAACATCGTAAAAATATAAAGACCGTGGTAGATGATGGTGTTCTTAAGATCACCTATGACAACAGTGTATGGAGAAAAAATCAGGGTAACAGGAAACTGAAAGCTTATGTTTCTGCCGTAAAAATCGATGACATCCATGTATCTTCCGGAGCCACTGTGAAAATCGATGGCAAGCTGAAATCGCCGGAGCTGGGAATAGATGTTTCAAGTGGTGCAAATTTCAAAGGTGAAATAAATGCCGACCGTCTTGTTGTGGATCAAAGCAGTGGATCGGTGGTGGATATTTCAGGCGCCGCGGGAATTCTGAAAGTAGAAGGCAGCAGTGGAAGTGTATTCAATGGTTATGATCTTACAGTAGAAAATGGCGAAGCAGATATCAGCAGCGGTGGTCTGATCCATGTAACTGTGAACAAAGAACTTTCAGCAGAAGCCAGCAGTGGTGGATCGATATCTTATAAAGGAAATGGTGTGATCAGGAACATCAAAACCGGCAGTGGTGGCAGTGTTCAGAAAAAAAGCTAATGCTGGTCTGTTTAAGCTCCCTCAAACACTTCAAACAATTAAATAACTAAATAATTCATCACTAACCACTAACAACTCACCACTAATTATACAATGTCATGAAAAAGATGCTTTCAATACTTGCCTTCTCTGTTTTAGTAATTTCGGCAAGAGCCCAACAGATAAACGACCCGAATGTTGAAGTAAGGCCACTAAAAGGTTTTAATTCCATCAAAGTTTCAAACGCTATCGACCTGTATTTGTCACAGGGTGACGAAGAAGCCGTAGCTGTGAGTGCTGACAAAGTTGCCTGGCGTAATCATATCAAAACTTCCGTACAGGGAGGAGTTTTAAAAATATGGTATGAAAATACCGGCGATGGATTTAAGATGGGAAACCGTAAACTGAAGGCATATGTGTCAGTTAGGGATTTAGTAAACCTGGAAGCCTCCGGTGCATCCGACGTTGTAATAAAAGGAAAGCTGACCGGTGGTGACGTTCGTATTGAAATGAACGGAGCGAGTGATTTTAAAGGAAGTGTTGATCTCAAATCGCTTGACCTGAAATTGAATGGCGCCTCTGATGCAACTATCACCGGTAGGGTAGTATCACTGAAAGTGGATGCAAACGGCGCGAGCGACCTGAAAGGATATGAACTCGAAACCGATGTTTGTACCGCGGAAGCAAGCGGAGCCTCAGATATTAAAATCACAGTCAATAAAGAATTAAGTGCCCGTGCTTCAGGAGCAAGCGGGGTATATTATAAAGGAAGCGGGGTAATCAGGGACATTAAATCCAGTGGTGCCAGCAGCATATCAAAAAAAGGATAAGTATCTCTAAAAAAGGATTACAAGTTAATTAAATCAGAAATGATTGAATCTTTATACAAAAGGTTCAATCATTTTTGGTTTAAATGATGAAACGACATACATTTGCAACCCACATCGCGAAGTAGAGCAGCGGTAGCTCGTCGGGCTCATAACCCGAAGGTCGGAGGTTCGATCCCTCCCTTCGCAACAAAATCAAGGCTCCCAGGAGCCTTTTTTTATTTGTAATAATTCGTGTCTTCTGAACTCCGAGTGTGGCCCGCATTCGCCAAAGGCTTCGGCGGGCGCAGCCCGGCGAATGCGATCAACGAGCAGCCCGGCCAGTGCGATCAACGATTTTGTTATCGGCACCGGCCTTTAAATTATCTTTATATCAATAATTCTATAGTGAAGTCAGGTTTTGTAAACATTTTTGGTAAGCCTAACGCGGGCAAAAGCACTTTTCTCAATGCAATGATTGGAGAAAAGCTTGCTATTGTTTCATCTAAGGTTCAAACCACCCGTCACCGCATAAAAGGCATTCTTACCGGTGATGATTACCAGGTAATTATTTCTGATACTCCGGGAATCATTGAACCGAAGTACAAACTGCATGAGAAAATGATGCACGCTGTAAAAAATGCCCTCGAAGATGCCGATCTCGCACTTTTGATAGTTGATGTAAATGAAGATCCTGAAGAAGCAAATACCATTTTTGAAGCGTTGAAACTGAGAGTACCGGCCATCGTGGTACTTAATAAGATAGATAAGGCAAAACAGGAAAAAATTGAACAAACGGGCAAATTCTTCAGTGAAAAAAAATACTGCAAAGAAATTATTGCCATCTCCGCTATTACCGGGGTTCAACAAAACGAACTCGTGAAAGTGATGCTAAAATATCTGCCTGTTGGAGAAGCATTTTACGAAGGAGACGAAATGACAGATCTTCCCACAAAGTTTTTTGTGGGAGAAATGATCCGCGAGAAGATTTTCAATCTTTTCAAGGATGAGATACCTTATCACACTACGGTAGCAATAAAAGAATTCAAGGAAAAATCGACCCTAATTAAGATTTCGGCAGATATCATCGTTCAGCGGGATACTCAAAAAGGTATTTTGCTCGGCGAAGGCGGAAAGATGATCAGGCAACTTGGAACAGAAGCCCGCAAAGATATTGAACAGTTCCTTGGGCAGAAAGTGTTCCTCGAGCTGTTTGTGCGTGTGAAGCCGAAATGGCGCGATAATGATTTTATGTTGAAAGAATACGGTTACTATTGAGTTATGAGTTATGAGTTATGAGTGATGAGTTAAGTGGTTTAGTGAATGTTGGGCCGTAAATAGCAAATATTGAATGGGGCACAACCCCGATAGGGGGTTGACTTCGAATAACCCGGGGTGAAACCCGGGGATAAATTTTAATTCCGGTGGATCCATTTTTTTGGTTCACCATATAATAATTACAGAATGGGTTTTACAGTAGCAGTGGTCGGAAGGCCGAACGTCGGGAAAAGTACCTTTTTTAATCGCTTGCTTGAACAAAGGAAGGCAATCGTAGACGATTTTAGCGGGGTGACCCGCGACCGCCAGTATGGAGTTGCAGACTGGAATGGGAAAAATTTCAACATAATAGATACTGGCGGATTCGTGGCCCGCAGCGAAGATGTCTTTGAAAGAGAGATTCGCAAGCAGGTTCACATAGCAGTAGAAGAAGCGAATGCCATCGTGTTTATGGTTGATGCTTCCATAGGTATTACCGAAATGGATAGCTCCATGGCCGAAATACTGAGAAAGTCCTCCAAACCCGTGTTACTTGTTGTCAATAAGGTTGACAACCACGAACGTTTAATGGAGGCATCTGAGTTTTATTCCCTCGGTTTTGAACATATCTATTTTCTTTCGTCGATGAGTGGCACAGGCACAGGTGAACTCCTTGATGCTTTAGCTGATCTGATTACCGAAGAACAATCATCCGATACGCTGGATCTTGATGCCTTACCCAAGTTTGCCATTATGGGTCAGCCAAATGTGGGCAAATCATCTTTGCTCAATGCCCTGGTTGGCCAGGAGCGTACAATTGTCAGCGATATCGCGGGAACAACAAGGGATACGATCCATACCCACTACAATCTTTTTCAGAAGGACTTCATCCTTATTGATACGGCTGGTATCCGGAGGAAATCTAAAGTGCATGAAGATCTTGAGTTTTATTCAGTGATTCGGGCTGTTAAAGCAATGGATGAATGTGATATCTGCCTGATGGTGCTTGATGCCGAAAAGGGCATAGCAGCCCAGGACCTGAATATTTTTGGCCTGGCGGCTAAAAAAGGCAAAGGGGTGGTAGTGCTGGTAAATAAGTGGGACCTCATGGAAAAGGAAACAAATACTGCCCGGGATTATGAGGCGGAACTCAAAAAACGTATCGCTCCTTTTACCGACGTGCCAATTCTTTTTGTTTCTGCAAAAGATAAAACCAGGATTTATAAAGCAATTGAACTTGCCCTGGAAGTTTTTGAAAATAAAAAACGCAAGGTTCAGACCTCCAAACTGAACGATATCATGCTCAAAGCCATTGAATCGTACCACCCACCGGTCGTGCGAGGTAACCCGGTGAAAATCAAGTATGTAACCCAACTTCCAACCAATGTTCCTTCATTTGCATTTTTCTGTAATTTCCCGGATGATGTGAAGGAGCCCTACAAAAACTACCTCGAAAACCAGCTAAGGAAGAACTTCAATTTTACAGGCGTGCCAATCCGTTTATTTTTCCGTAAAAAATAAAACGGCACAATTAAAAAATAAAACGGCATAATTATGGCCGGGTAGGGAGGCAGTGCTCAAAAGGCACGGTTTTTGAAAAATAGATTTATCGAATTCATCATATGTTATTCGGTCAACTAATTAATCGTTTAAATGCGCACTTATTTAACAAAATATTCGAAATTAATCCCGCGGAACGCAATTAATTGATATTTGTTATTAGATTTGCGCCATCTTTAATCAAAAAAAATATTCAGATGAAAAAATTTCTTGCAATCATCGCTATCACATCAATCATGGCTTCATGCACAGACAGCTCAACTACTGAAGAAACAAATGCGGATTCTAGTGCTCCACTTCAGAGCGCTCCGGATTCATCTTCAATTACACCTGATACTTCAGCTTTGAAGGCTGATACTTCAACTGTAAAGCCAGACAGTCCTGCAGTAAAATAAGTAGTCCTGCAGTAAAATCAAAGGATATCATTGCATTTGCTATATAGGTCCTCCCGTTAACCGGGAGGATTTTTTTTTGGTGGAAGGGAAGCCTTTCCTAAAACGTTTTAGTAGATAACAAGGTTAATGTTTCACTTCAGGATTATCTTGCAAGAACGGGCTTCTTCCATTGCTGTTTAATATCCTGCACCAGCTCCAGGCATTAATGCTTAAGTGTTGGTAATCAGGACCATTTTAGAGATTGCTAAAAGCAGTTTTACCGAAAGCCATAAGAAAACCGATTGTCTTTGATGCTGAATCATGATCAAAATGAACTGCTGGCGCAATTTAGGTCAGGCGATAGAGCTGCCTTTGAACAGGTGTTCAGGTTGTATTTAAAACCATTACGCCTGAATGCTTTCCTGATACTCAGGAATGAGCAGGAGTCTGAAGACCTGGTTCAGCAATTGTTTCTCGATATCTGGAATCAACAGCTATACAGGAATATTCAGAAATCGCTGAAAGCCTACCTGCATACCGCCATTAAACATCGCTGCCTGAATTATCTCAAGAATGTAAGCAGACAAACAAAAAACCTGCACGAATATGCCGGGCAACTTGAAATAAATACCACAGAAACGGACGAACTACCTTCGCCACAATTGCTTACAGTTCTCGATGGATTGCCGGTGCAGCAATTGAAAGCTTTTCACCTGATCCATATGGATAATAAACGTTACCAGGAAGCTGCTGAGGAAATGGGTATAAGTATAAATTCATTAAAAAGCCATCTAAAGCTTGCAGTGAAATTCGTACGTATCAAATTAAAGGCATCTCCAATTCACCCATACAACAAATAATATTGTCCTAGTTCCGGATGCAGCTTAATTACGAAGAAATACGGGTATTGATAATTGAAAAGATTGCAGGTTCTATAGAGCCCGCAGATGATGTTATTATCGAGCAATTGATAAATGATGACCAGCACGTACTTAAAATGTGGCTGGCGATCTCCGAAGAAGTGCGGGAAGCAGAGTCTCTGGGATTTAGTTTAAACGTTGATGAGCAACAGCAATGGAACCGCCTGGAACCCTTAATGACAAATCCTTCTTCTTCAAAGATGAAGGTCCTTGCGATAAGAATGCTGGCGGCCGCAACTATATTCGCCGTGGTTGCAACGGGATACTGGTGGCTGCAGTCAGGCAAATCATCTGCAGATCCATCATCCGCTTCATCACTCTCTGCAATCAAAATAAAAGTACCTACACTCGAACTACCAAATCACCAGGTGGTGGAACTGACGGGTATTGAACATAAAAAGATCAGGATCAGCGATGCTGTTTTTGAAATAAAGGGAAAAACACTCCGCTATACAACAGCTCCCGGCAACAATCAAAACTGGACTTTATCGATCCCCCCCGGTTCCGACTATAAAATTCAACTGTCGGACGGCACAGAGGTCTGGTTGAATGCTGCAAGCAGCCTAAAATTTCCTGCGAATTTTAATCCAGGCACCCGTGAGATTTATATGGACGGGGAGGCCTTTTTCAAAGTTGCGAAAAACAAACAAAGCCCTTTTATCGTGCATACCTCAGCAACAGAGGTGTTGGTAACCGGCACGCAGTTTAACGTCAATACCTATAATAAAAACAAGGTTCATACAGCACTGGTGGAGGGTTCGGTAATACTGCGGAATGAAAATACAAAAGAGGTTCGCCTGAAGCCGGGCTTCGAAGCCAAATTTAGCAATCAACTCGGATTTGAAACGCAACCTTTCGACTCACTGGAAGTACTTTCCTGGATGAAAGGAATTTATTACTTCCGCAATACTCCGTTAAAAGAATTATCTGAAGTAATAAAGCGCTGGTATGATGTTGACACCGAGTTTTTCAACAGTGAATTTCAGAATAAAACTTTTAGCGGCGAACTGCGTAAAGAAGAACCACTGCAATCCTTTCTCGAAAATCTTAATCTTTCCGGAGATGTAAAAGGTCAGCTGAAAAATGGGAAAGTTTACTTCCGATAATTTTTGTTTGTTTAAAATCCTGCGGGCCTAAACCGATAGTTTCAAAATATTTTCCAATCCATTCACCCGAATTTTCAATTTCGATGTCTTTAATGAAATAATATTTTTTATTCATCCCAAAATTGCTGCCATGTCTTGCCTGAGAAAAACAGCTTCTATTCCCCGCATTTATTTCCTGGTTTTATTTGCATTGCTATTCAACAGCATTTGTGTAAATGCTCAGAACAATGATCCTGATGCATGGATCAAACTGAGCAAGGGCCAGACTTCGCTGGCCAATTTGTTCAAGTCAATCAAAAAGCAAACGGGCTTCACATTGTTTTACAGTAATGAACTGCTGAACGATGCAGAAAAAGTTAAGTTCAGTGCAGAAAAGGTCCGACTTGATGATTTGCTGACAGAAGTGCTGCATCCCAAAAATCTTTCATGGGTGTACAAGGAACACCTGATTATTCTGAAAAAGAAACCGGTTGAAGGTCATACCCGTTCTTTGGTCATGAATGCTGCTTTTACTCCAACTGTGCAGCGCTCTGCATTGCCTGTCACCGGGAAGGTGCTTGATAGCGAGGGCAAACCGGTGGCCGGAGCTTCAGTTCAGGTTGTCGGTTCCGATGCAGGTACCAATACTGATGCTAATGGTGCTTTCACAGTTGAGGTGAACAAGCCCGATGCTGTGCTGACTGTATCTTATGTGGGCTATCAGACCCAGCAGGTAACTGTTGGCAATAAAACAGACATCACAATACGCCTTATTCAGGTAAATACACAGCTAAATGAAGTAGTAGTAGTAGGTTACGGAACGCGAAAGAAATCAGATCTTACCGGGGCGGTTGCCACTGTTTCTGCTGCTAATTTGAAAGAGCGTGCGGCGGTGAATTTCGGTGAAGCCATCGCCGGCCAGATGGCCGGTGTGCAGGTGCAACAGATCACCGGTGCACCGGGTGGTGAAGGCCTTGCCATAAGAGTAAGGGGAACCGGTTCCATCACCGCGTCCAGCTCACCTTTGTATGTGGTGGATGGATACCCTATGGAGGGAGGCGCTTTCAATCTGATCAATCCTTCCGACATTGAAAGCATCCAGGTACTTAAAGATGCATCTTCCACAGCCATCTATGGTTCGCGCGGCGCCAATGGAGTTGTGATCATCACAACAAAGAAAGGCAAATCAGGTGCACCTACTGTAAGCTTTAACGCTTTTGCAGGAGTACAGCGTCGTTCTAAAGAAATGGAAGTAATGAATCGTGACGAATATGTTGAATGGTTCATCGATGGCAGAAACCAGGCCTGGCTGGATCAGCCGGTAATCCCCGCGGATCCGAATCAAACACCACATAGCCTCAATGATCTCAATTCCCGTCGCCAATTGTATCCAAGCGCGAACTCGCTGTATATGATACCCGATGGTAAGAACGGTTATAAATACAATTTTTTCGATCCGGCCTCTATTGCATCAATGCCTGATAATAACTGGCAGGATTTGTTGTTCCGGGATGCTATGATGCAGCAGTATGAAGTTTCGGTTATGGGTGGCAGTGAGAATACCAGGTATGTATTTGCCGGAAGTTATGTGAACCAGGATGGTATTTCTTTAAACACAGATTATAAACGATTTAATTTCCGGACCAGTGTAGAGTCTCAAATATCGAAACGCGTTAAACTGGGCCTGAACCTGAATGCTTTCAGTGCACGCGGCCATGAGCAGGCTAATGGCAAGGATGCACCCATACTATATTCATTGTTGCTGCCACCGATCTATGACCTCTACAATGCTGATGGAACTTATGGTTCTATGGTACGTAATCCCGAAGTACTGGCCGGCGATGTGGCCAATGCAATCGGTATAGCGAACCAGGTAAACAGGTATCGCAAAAGATTTGGATGGCTGGGAACATTGTTTGCAGAAGTGGATATTGTTAATGGTCTGAAATACCGCATCAACATCAATGGCGGCATTCGCAATAATGACTATGAAACTTTCGAACCTTCCGTAGTAGATTTTGATGGTTCGAGGGGACCCCGCCCCGCGAAAGGCATCAATGAACAGTCAACAGATTTTGATTGGGTTATAGAACAAACGCTTTCTTACAATAAGAAATTCGGAGAAAAGCATGATCTCAATCTGCTTGGGGGTTTCAGTAGTCAGAAACAATCCAGTGAAAACATGTATGGTGAGGCGAGAGGCTTCCCTAATGATGTGATTCAGACCTTGAATGCGGGCACCCCTTACCAGTTGACCAGTACAAAATCCGAATATTCGATGATCTCGTATTTTGCGCGTGCCAATTATACTTTCGATAGTAAATACCTCTTCACAGCAACAGTACGTTCAGATGGTTCTTCAAGGTTTGGAGAGAATAAAAAATGGGGCGTATTCCCTTCTGTGTCGGCCGCATGGAGAGTGAGCCAGGAAAATTTCATGCAACAATTCTCTGATGTCATCAGCGAGTTCAAGCTCCGCGCAAGCTTCGGTGTCGCAGGAAATAACCGGATTGGAAACTATTCTGCGATTGGCCTGCTCAGTACAGGTTTCTATCCAACAGGCGATTTGCTTCAAAATACTGTTAACCCCAGCACCATTCCAAACGATGATCTCGGATGGGAAAAAGTATCGCAGACTAACTTTGGTTTCGACCTTGCTTTATTCAATAACCGCATTCGCCTCGAAGGTGATTTTTACAACAGTAAATCCATCGACCTGCTACTGAACGTTCCGGTTCCTAGAATAACTGGTTATGGTAGCCAGTTACAGAATATCGGCAAGTTGCAGAACAAGGGAATGGAATTTTTGCTTTCGACGAAAAACCTTACTGGTAAGTTCAGCTGGTCAAGCGACTTCAATATTTCCTTCAATAAAAACACAGTGCTTGAAGTAGGGCCTGGCGGGCAGCCAATTTATGAGAGCGCACCTAATGCCAATAATTCGTTTATTACAAAACCAGGTAGTCCCATAGCCAGCTTCTTCGGATATGTTTTTGATGGTGTATTCATGAACCAGGCTGAACTGGATAAGTCTCCCCATCTCCCTGCAGATAAAGTTGGGGACGGTCGTTACCTCGATGTAAATGGTGATGGAAAACTGGATGCAAACGATAAGACTATTATAGGCGACAACCAACCTGATTTCCAGGGAGGTTTCACAAACAATTTTTCATATCAGAATTTTACTTTGTCGGCGCAGCTGGCTTTCTCCCAGGGTGCTCAATTGTTCAGTTTCTTTAACCGCATGGTTGGGATCTATCATGGCGACAGAAATACCCTGGTGGAACAAAACGGCCGCTGGCGATCTGTTGACGAACCTGGAGACGGCGTACACTTCAGGCCAACGCGAAATCCAACAGGATGGCAGCGCGACCCTTCATCTGCCTGGGTTACGGATGGTTCATTCATTCGCCTTCGCAATATTACTCTTGCTTATGATTTCAAAATCCGCCAGATAGGTGGTCTTAAAATAACTGGGTTGCGTGCATATGCTACAGCTCAGAATCTTTTTACCTGGACCAAATATCCCGGATTCGATCCCGAGACCAGCAGCGAAGGAGATGGCTTGGCAAGAGGTGGCGACTATCTGGGATATCCCGCAGCCAAAACAGTTATCATCGGTGTAAACTTAAGTTTCTAATCAATTAACAATTGCACTATGAAATATATCACGATTGCATTATTAAGCTTGCTTGTCTGCAGCTCATGCAAGAAAGAATTTATCGAGTTGAATCCACCCTCCAGTTTGAATTCAGAAGGCTTTTATAAAACCGAGACAGATATGAACCAGGCAGTCCTGTCTGCCTATGGCAATCTTCGTTCGGTGTACAACAATCCTTTCGTAAGGCTTGGGGAAATAAGATCAGATAATACAACTTACTCATGGTTAAGTGGTAACCCGGCAAATGATAATGGGATCGATGTTTTTGCTTCCCCGCTTTTACCTGAAAATAACTATCCTACCGACGCCTGGAACAATAGCTACAATGTGATCCTGCGCAGTAATATTGTGATCGGACGCATCGATCCGGTAAAATTCAGCAACGAGGCGCTGAAGAATCAATACATAGCAGAGGCAAGATTTGTACGGGCGCTCATGTATTTCTGGCTCAACCGGGCTTTTGGTGGCTTTGCTAATAACGGTGAGTTATTGGGGGTTCCAAAGGTTGACAAGGAGATGACCCCGGCTGAGGCTTATGAGATTAATCGCGTTTCACTGCAAGAAATCTATGATCTGATCATTGAAGATCTTAAATATGCGGAAGCGAATTTACCAGCCTCCTATAGCGCTAATGATAAGGGAAGAGTAACTAAATGGGGCGCAAAGGGGCTGTTGGCGAAAGTGTATCTGACGATGGCAGGATATCCTTTGAACAAAGGCAATGAATATTATACGCTCGCCGCTCAAAAGGCGGAGGAGGTAATCACTACTTCAGGTGCCACGCTGGTCCCAAGCTATAAAGACCTGTTCGATGTATCGAAAAAGAACAGCTCAGAATCTCTTTTTGAAGTACAGTATAAGAAGGGTAGTCCGAATGGCGTCACAGGTAGTCCATGGAACAACGATTTTGCGCCAAGATTCTCCAACAAAGAAGTAGTATTGGTGGGAGACAAGTCCGGTGTCAATGCACCGACCGGTGATATGTCGGCCGCCTATGAACCTGCGGATCCAAGAAAATATGTTTCCATGCGCGACAACTGGGTGAATGCCGCAAATGGCGCTGTACAAAATGAGAGATATGTTACTAAGTACTATGATGTTTCCACCAGTGGCAGCGACAATGGCAACAACTGGATCGAGCTCCGCCTGGCCGATATTCTACTCACTGCTGCCGAAGCTATGGTTCGTACAGCAGGCGACAAGGCGAAAGCTATAACTTATTTAAACAGGATCCGGCTCAGAGCCCGCCTTACACCTGGTAATCCCGCCATTCCCAAACCACCTGATCTTTTGAAAGATTACACAATGGGCGATTTTGCAAATGACAATGCTTTGTTACTGGCGATTGAAAAAGAAAGGAGAGTAGAACTGGCTTTCGAAAATCATCGTTGGTTCGACCTTGTCAGAACGCGGAGAGCAAAAGATTTAATGATAGCAGAACAGACAGCGGATGGGTTTCCACCATTCACCTGGAGCGATGATATGATGAGTTACCCAATCCCGATGACTGTTATGCAGTCGAATCCCGGTAAGATTACACAAAACAAAGGCTATGTTCAACTTTAAAAAATCGTCAAATAAGGAATCAGCAAATAAGGAATCAGCAAATAAGGAATCATCAAATTGACTAAACGGATCTGGAACCTCCATGAGTAAATCTCATACCTACCGCTTTTGCCTGTGGCAGGGCAGCGGCAGGTTATCGGAGGGTCCATTCAGAAAAAAAAATTAATAGCGGATGAAAACAAAAAACAGCATTTGGTTACTGGCCTCGGTGTTCTGTATGAATACTGCAATGGCACAGTCAGGTACCCTTACTAAAAAAGAAATTAACGATGGCTGGGTGTTATTGTTCGATGGAAAGTCTATGGATGGATGGCAGAAATCGAACGGGCAACCATTTAATGGTAAAGGATGGATCGTTGAGAACGGTGTGTTGAGCACTGATACTGTTTCAGGTCATGGCGGGGATATTATTACCACAAAAGAGTTTGGCGACTTCGAGTTGTCGCTGGAATTCAAACTGGAGCCAGGCACTAACAGTGGTATCAAATATGCCTTATTTAAAAACAAAAATGTAGGTTGCGAATATCAACTGATTGATGACGCAAGACATCCCGATGCAAAACTCGGCAAAAACGGAAACCGTACACTGGCTGCATTGTATGATGTATTACCTCCGTCTTCTGCTAAAAAAGCAAAACAAGTAGGTGAGTGGAACACTGTGCGTATCGTAAAAAAAGCCGCACATGTGGAACATTGGCTCAATGGTGCCATGGTATTGAGTTACGACAGAACGAGCGATATTTATAAAAACGGCTTTGCTGAAAGCAAATTCAAAAGAGACAATGGTTGGGGTGAAACATCGCCATCACCAATTTTATTGCAGGAGCATGGCGATATTATTCATTATCGCAACATCAGAATCAGAAATTTATAATCAACCATTTTAAATCTTTATATTTTATGGATAACAAAAGAAGAGACTTCATAAAGAAAACCGGCAGTTTTGTGGCCCTTGGCGGCCTCGCCTTTTCTACCCAGAGTTACAGAAGGATTATAGGTGCTAATGATCGTATCACCGTGGGAGTTATGGGATGCAATGGACGTGGTGCCGGCATGGCAGCGAATTTTGCACGCCAGAAAGATACCGATGTAATCTATATCTGTGATGTGGAAGAAAAAGCCCTGGCAAAAGGGATCAATGCCGTAAAAAGAGCATCCGGAAAAGAAGCAAAGGGAGTAAAGGACTTCAGAACGATATTATCTGATAAGGGTCTGGATGCGATGTATCTCGCACCGCCCGACCACTGGCATGCACCTGCAGCTATCATTTGCTGTGCTGCAAACAAACATGTGTACGTAGAAAAACCATTGTGCCATAATCCGTACGAAGGTGAACTCGCAGTAGCGGCAGCAAGAAAATACAAACGCGTAGTACAAATGGGTAGTCAGCGTCGCTCCTGGCCCATACTAACTGAGGGAATTAATTCCTTACATAATGGGGCTATCGGCAAAGTGCACATGGCTAAAACCTGGTATACCAACAACCGCGCTGCTATCGGAGTCGGCAAAACCGTCCCGGTTCCTTCTAACCTGGACTTTGAACTCTGGCAGGGCCCTGCTCCCCGCCTTCCTTACAAAGACAATCTTGTTCACTACAACTGGCATTGGTTCTGGCATTGGGGTACCGGCGAAGCACTCAACAACGGAACGCATGAAATTGATGTGGCCCGTTGGGGTCTTGGCGTAGACTATCCTACCAAAGTAAGTTCAGCAGGTGGCCGTTACAGATTCCAGGATGATTGGGAAACTCCCGATACACAAATCATAACCTGGGAGACCAAGGGCGCTTCTGTTATCTGGGAAGGCCGAAGCTGTAATGGAACATTGGTTGAAGGTGAAGACCGCGGTGTAATATTTTATGGTGAAAACGGTTCGATGACTACAGGCGGTAATAGTTATATCATTCGTGATCAGAAGAACAAAGTAGTGAAGGAAGTAAAGTCAGACGTTAAGATCGATGGGCGTGACACTTCGAGTCCTAGCGCCAGCCTCGATGGCGTACACATTGAGAACTTTTTGAAATGTATTCGCGAGGGTGGAACCCCAAATGCCGATGTTGAAACAGGACGCAAGAGCACTTTGTGGGTTCAGCTGGGGAATATCTCGCAGCGCGTGGGTGCTACATTGAATATCGATCAGAGCAACGGCCATGTACTGGAAAATAAAAAAGCTCAGGGACTCTGGAAAAGAACATATGCTCCTGGATGGGAACCCAAAATCTAGTTTGATTGTTTAGCGATTGGCTTTCAACAAATGGGCGAACATTAATTTAAGGAAACGCTGTATATCGAAAGTCAGTTAGGGTGGTGTGCAGGAAGTTAGCCTGGTTGGCTATCTTCCTGCCCGGGCCACCATAGGAATTTTATTTTAGCTTGAAAATGGTGTTTTTCCTCTTTAGTTGAAGATTTTCACTACATCCGGGTAGGGTTTACGCAACTGATAGTTCAGCTTAGTCCGCTAATTTGCTTGCAAAGCAAAGGGATATGGAGGGAAAGAACGGACTACTGTGCATCAGCCTGTATATACAGGAAGTGAAGATTTGTATGAGGGCGGCGAAGCTTTGTGTGAAGCGGGCGAAGCTTTGTGTGAAGCGGGCGAAGCTTTGTACGAAGGATATGAAGCTCTGGTTGAAGGGTATCAACCTTTGTATCCTTTGTAACAAGGGCAGTAAGCTGAAAAAGGGCTTTACCTGGATAATTCTGGTCCTGGTATCAATTGGGGGCAGGGCAGCCGAACTGCGATGGGATGGTGAAGCCAACGATGGACTGTGGCAGAATCCAACAAACTGGTCGTCCAACACCCTACCTGTAAATGACGATGACGTAGTTTTTGACAATTCAAGTATAACCGGCTCATACGTTGTTATGCTTGGACCAGGCAACGGGTTGATCAGCATTAGATCCCTTCGCATAACGCCTTCCGGGGTAAATACCATCACTTTCACTATTCCTGTTTCAAATGTTGAGGCTCCGGCCTTGAGATGCTCAGGTGCTATTTATGGTTTAGTACTTGATCCAGGTGGTGTGCTTATCAATGAGTCGGGAGCTTCCGCCGGGGTGACCATTGAGGTGGCCGATTCCATCAGGATAAACAATGGTGGCCGATATATCCACCGCACGGCAAGAAGCCATGCGGAGACTGTAAGATCATTATCAAGAGCGCCGGGAACAGAAGAGGGAGAGTTCGAATTCAATATCCCCGTGGCTTCCAGCACAATTTCACTTAGTGGACAGGTTTTTGGCAGGTTAAGGTTGAGTCCGGGGCCAAACGGATTAATAAACTATACTGGTACTGGAACCAACGGTCTGACGATACGTTCCGATCTTGAAATTATGCCGGGGGTAAATCTGAGCCTGAACCTGGAAGGCATATTGATCATCAGACGTAACCTTATACACAATGGCGGAGTTCTTAATCTGGCCTCGACAGCACGGAAGCTTTCAGTGGAATTAGGTGGCCACTTCCAACAGTCCACTTCGGCGATCACTACTGAATCGGGAACCGCTCAGCCTGAAATCATACTAGTGGGCAATTCTTTGCAGGAGCTGGCAATCCAGGGGAACATAACCAACGAAGTAGGTGTAAAAATAAAGAATCCAGGGGGAGTGGTTCTTAAGTCTTCTCTTTCATTACCATATAAGCTTTCCCTGGAAAATGGAATCGTCACCACCAATGAATACCAGATCACATTACAGTCTGCATGTTTGCTTGAAGTCCCCGTCTTGAACAGTACTGCTTTTGTGAATGGCAAAATTGAAAAAAAAGGATTGGCTAATGCTTCATTCTTTTTCCCGGTTGGGAAAAACGGAACCCGGAGATGGTTGCAGATTCACGAGGCCACGGGAGATTTTGTCGTTGAGTACATAAGATCCGATCCCCGTGCGATTTGCTTAAACTTTGGTGATGGAATCTCGCATGTTTCATCACTTGAGTACTGGAGCATAACAAACAGCGGATCGACAGCAAATGCTTTGGTGGAACTTTCTTTCGATAATGTAAACAGCGGTGGGATTACAGATCTGGGTAACCTACGTGTTGCCTGGCTCAATGCCAACACCTGGCAGGATGCCGGAAATTCGGCAACTACGGGATCAGCGGGTTCCAGTGGCTCCGTCAGCAGCCGAATGCAGAACTGGCCAAACAATCAGACTGTTCTATACTCTCTGGCGAGTAACACCGCCAGTCAAAATCCACTTCCCCTTCTCTGGAAAAGCTTTAGCGCGATTAAGGCAGGTGAGTCGGTAAGATTGGAGTGGATCGCTGAATCCCTGACCTCAACTTATTTCCAGGTCGAGAAATCATATAATGGTTCATCCTTCAGTTATCTCGATATAGTCCGTTCAAAAGATGGTTCTGGCAGTTATAACTATACAGACAGGTCTAATTCTACTGACCGGTTAGGCAGGTCCTTAACCTGGTTTTACAGGGTTGTAATGGTTAACCACGACAGTACCCGGGCTTCCAGCAAAATCATTAAGGTAGAACGGGGACAAGGATTTTTCACAACTTCCGGAACTGGTCAACTTGCAACCAGCATCTTCCTATCGGCTACTATTCTCAAAATTGATTTTCATGACTTAAGAGAAGAACAATATGTGATAAGTATCATAGATGTTGCAGGGCGAATACTTTTCAGAGACCGGTTAAAAGTAAAGGATGGCAAGTTATCGCTACCGGTTAACCTGGCCATTGTGAAGCAGATGAATCTTTTTATCCATCTTCAGGCAGATAATGGGAATAGCTTTACACTAAAAGCCATGGTGCAATAAGTGACAGTATTGTATTTAAGACAGTATTGTATTTAAGATTGTGTCAGCGCGGTTCAGATTTGTGAGATCAGGTTCTGTTTATCAGATTTGTGTGATCAGGTTCTGTTTATCAGATCAGGTTCAGTTTTTTCAGCCTGTTGTTAATTGCAGTTTTGTAAGCCTTTAACTCAGACATTTCTTTTTTGATAAAGGAGTTGTCTTCAAGTTTACCCACGACTGCGTTCATCTCACCGGTGCTTTCATAAACCATTTGACGGAAAGGATTTGAATAATCCTTGGCCCGCGACTCATAAATGCCTTTCACCATCCATTCACGGGTAATAATGCTTTGCTGAAACAACATCTTCAAACATCCATCATTAATTTTTTTTAAATTAGTTCCGGTCACCTGCTTCAACGCAGCCATAGCATGTACCAATTTATCGTGCTGATAGGTATCAGCATGCATTTGATAAAACAAATGAATATCATCCCAGCTTTTGATCCTGTTATTTGTTACCTGGTTTAATAATTTTTCCACAGCCGTTTCCTGTATCAGCTGACCACCAATATTTTTCCATTTTGTTAGTATCACCCTTGCAGGCAATTTTTCCAGGAGAGTTGAGGTTGAAGTAATTTTTTCCTTTTCCACAAAATCATTCAGCTGTTGCACGGCATAATAGGAAATTAAATCCTTAAACAAATGGTAAGCTGAAGGTACTTTAACCAGCAAAGTGCTACGGCCCGTATTTTCAAATTCTGTTGTATTGATCTCCAGTTCGTTTAAAATTTCATTGTGACTATCGAGTAGATCTTTTCCGATACGGATAAGTTCTTCCTGGCTATACTTTTTGTTGTCATTTATTTTTCTGAAATAAGCTTCAGCCGTTAGTCTTTGTAATAGTACGAGGGATAGAAGAATTTCATTGATTGTGTCCGGTGCCAGGAAATTGAATTCCAGTAATTGTTTTTTACTAGTGCGGTTATCCCGGTCTACATATTTCCAAGAGTTGCGGGCAAGCGCATACATGTTATACATGAACCAATAACCGGGCATTACAACCAACATGTCGTTCGTGACATCATTGCTGACTAAGGAAAATGGTATCGGGATATTCAGTTCCGCAGGATAATCACCTTTCGCGAGAATGGTGTAAGATGCGAATTTCGAATTGTGCTTGAGGCTCACACAGAGGCCTGGCCAGAACCCGCGCGCAGCCTGGACCTCACCATCCGGGCTCCGGGAATTGTGGTTGGAACCCACGGTAGCCCCGGCGGCAATATTAGATTGACCTTCCACCAGCGCCGCACATAAAAAGGAGTTGTTATGATGTTGTTCATGAGAAGGGAAAATAAGTGAATTCAATACTTCACAGCATGAAATGGTTGAATTATCTCCCAGGTAAGAATTGATAAGCCTGGCGCCATATTTCAGCTGAGAATGCGAAGCAATATAAAAACGAACAGCTTTTACCCCATAAAATATACGGCAACCATAATCAACAATTCCATTTACAAGTTCACAACCTTCGCCAATCTGGGATTTTGCTTCAGCAGAAGAATTGATGGTTACGTTTTTGATTTTATTTGCACCTTTTATATATGCATCAGTCCCGATCTTAACATCCTTTAAGATGCGGCAGTTCTTGATAACTGTTCTGTCACCGATGGTTCCGTAATAACCTCGGCGGTTGTCCATCGTTTTTTGTGTGAACTCCTTAAATTTGGCTTGAAGTAATTCGTTGTCCCGGTTCCGGGTCCAGAGATATGCGTCTCCTGGCAGCATGCCATCAAAAGGTATGATCTGCCTTCCCCCGTTTTCATTGCATACCTGTAACCAGATTCGAATGTTTTCATCTTCTCCGTCTTTCAGAATTCCGTTTCCAAACTTCGCTTTATCGGTGGTGGCGATTTCGCTCACGTTAACTATCATCACATCACTTCCAATAATATAGTGAGATAGATAATTTACATTATCAACCACAACATTATCACCAAAATCGCAGCTGATGATGGTAGAGTTATAAAATCCGACCGGCCTTCTGAGATTATGAAACTCGAGATAATAAGGTTCGAGTTTTCCGATCCTGACAAGGCCATAAAATTTGCAATTCTGAACAAGCTCCGGGTTGAATGCATTTGAAACCAGAATAAAATTCCAGTTATCCGAAGTATTACGGTTTCTCACAAGCATCTCAATCTCGTAGGCCGTCAACTGGCGATACG
>NZ_DATHKG010000113.1:0-23244 GCF_035489435.1 Flavitalea sp. | reverse complement strand
AATGAAAAGGGCCATACAGTACCAGACTCACCAGTGAACTCAAAAGGTCCATTGGGGTAAATGGTATCACTGCATGTGGCTTTTTCACAAAGTTATTAATAAGGTGATATCGATGAAACCGATCGAAGACTCACCACTAACCACTATATTAGAAAAGCCCAATCATAGGGTACGATCCTAAACTGGGCTTTTCACCTTCAAAACTACCTGAAGTTAAGGATCCATTCCTTAGCCGTTTAAAATCCTGGACCTCGACAGATAGTATTTTGTGGGGTGATAGATAAACAAACACGACCCATCTTTAATGCTATTTATAACTTTTGGAGTATAGTTAGATGGAATTGCAGGGCATCCAAAACTTCTTCCATTGAAAGGATTGTTTCTGATGAACTTTTCACCAACATAATTTGAACCATGTACAACAATATTCCTTTCATTTGCTTTGTCGTTGATGCCACGCTCCATACCATCAATTTTTAATGCCAGACCATGTTCACCGAAATAGGTGTTGCGGGTTACATAAAAACCAAGACTGCTTTGGTGTGATTCAGGACTGTTTGAAAAACGACTTGCGTATTCCCCGCCTGAATTTCTGCCATGAGCAACATAAGTATTGACCAGTAATTTTTTTGATTGCAGATCTATTACGAATAAACGTTTGCGACGTGATGACAAGCTAAAATCACAAATCGATAACACTTCCCTATTTCTTACCTGTCCTTTGGAAAGCAGGTGTTTATATCCTTTCCAGGCATATTCAAATACTTTGCGGCTCAGCCCTGTGCGGTTTAGTTTGAGGTCCTCATACATAAGCCTGGCTTCTTCTGCGACAACGGAAGTTTTTGTCCTGGTTACCACGAGATCAGCCGGTATATATAATATATGCTTTTCAGCCTTAGCAGGATTTTTGTCGACGGGAACCCCTGAGATAAGTAACGGAGTACTTAAGCAACAACAAAAAATAGCGCTCAGGGTAAAGGACCTGGATTTTAAATATAAGTTCATAGGATATTCGTAGTTATCAGTTCGGGTTATGAAACGATAACTGGTGCAAAATATTATCGCATTCCGGTCGCTGCAAGCTAATCACCGTTTTTATTTTATTGCGTATGGCTATAGGCTTAATTTATTATAAGTGCTATTGCTTAGATGCATGTGCTTATAGAAAAAGCGTATAGAAAAGCGTATAGAATAATATAAATAGAAGTGTAGCCGCTGGCGCTTTGTGGCATTCAGTATAAGTCATTTAGTAGGTGGGTCGTAATTTTTGGCGGTGGTGAATTCATTAATATATATCTTGATCAACAGGAGAAACAGGGAGATCAATATGGGCCCGAATATAAGACCGATAAAGCCAAACAGGCTAATACCGGCCAGGACTCCAAAAATGGTAATAGTTGGGTGAACATCTCCCCATTTCTTTTGCAGTATCAGCCTGAACAGGTTATCTACCATTCCAATGACCAGGAATCCATAAAACAGCATGATTATGCCTTTCCCGCTATCCCCCTGCTGGAAAAATAATAAGGCAAGAGGAATATAACCCAGTGCAGCACCTATAACAGGTAGCATACCGCCTATGCAAGTGATAACAAACCAGAATACTGGTTCCTTAACACCAATGATGATATACCCTATAAGCGCCACGATACCCTGCAATATGGCTATAAGCGGTATGCCAAGGGCATTGGAATAGACAAGCAGGTTCAGATCTTTACGCAACATGATAAGGTTCTCATCTTTCAACGGTACAGATTCAAAAAAGGAAGCTTCCATTTTTTTTCCGTCTACAAGCATGAAGTAGAGAATAAAATACATCACGAGAATGGATAAAACGCTGTTGAAAGTTGCGCCTAATATGCCTGGCAGCATTTCGCCAACCGTCGACCCCATCTTTTCTATATTGCTATTTGAGAGAATAACAATTCCAAACCTTTTTTCATAAGTGTTGATAAGTGACTTGATGCTGTTTAGTACTTCGCCTGAATGTTCAATTGCAAAACTGATTCTCGAACTCATCAAATTGATCAGCAGCAATATGGGAAAGAGGATCAATAAAAACGAAATCAACATCAGCGTTGCAGCAGCCAGATTCTTATTCCATTTGTAAGTCCCAACAAGCCTGAACATAAACTTACGCATGATCACGAACAAAGTATATGCACCTAAAAACGCCGGCAGAAAAAACCTGAGGTGAAGAAAAAGCACCACCCCAAGCATTAAGATGATTAAAAGTATCAGTAGCTGGCGAATCGTATTATTAGGAATCTGAGTGTTCATCATCTGGAAATAGGTTTAGCTGGCGACCACAAAATACAATATACTATTTCTCACAATTAACAATAACTATAAGTTTTCTGCTTGCCTTATATTTTTATCTTCTTCCACCGGCCTTTTCTAAATACAATAACCCCGGCTAGTGTAATGGCACCTTCTGCAATCACTATTGCAATAAAAACACCGGTTGGCCCGAGTTCCAGCATGATAGCCAACAGGTAGGCCAATGGAACCTGGAACAGCCAGAAACCAAATATATTGATGATCGTTGGCGTCTTGGTATCACCGGCACCATTAAACGAGTTCGTTACCACCATGCCAATTCCATATATAACAAAGCCAACACTCATTATTCTTAATGCAACTGTGGCCAGTTCAACAACCTCCCGATCGCTATTAAAAAAGCCAACTATCGGCCCAGCAAAAGCAATGAATATGACGGTGACCACCGACATAAAAATGGTGTTGTACCTGGCCGTTTTCCAAACCGATTCTTCCGCTCTATCAGGTAGACCAGCACCTAGATTCTGGCCAACAAGCGTAGCGGCGGCATTACTCATTCCATAAGCCGGCAATATGAAAAACATCATGAGCCTGATTGTAACCCCATAAGCCGCAACAGCAGCATCCCCGGATTCCGAGATAATTCTTGCCAGTATGATCCAGCTTGCCGAGGTGATCAGGAATTGAGCCGTGCCCGACCAGGCCACATTTAACAGCCCACGGATGATAGTAAAATCCGGCATAAGATGTTCACGTTTGATCCTGATGATACCTTTTCCTTTAACCAGGTGATAAACCTGGTAGACCACCCCAATGCCCCTGCCGATATTGGTTGCTATTGCAGCGCCAATCAATCCCATAGCCGGAATTGGGCCAAGTCCATATATAATAAGTATGGGACAAAGAATGATGTTACAGATATTGGCTATCCATAATGAACGCATTGCTATAGACGCGTTTCCGGCACCACGAAAAATTCCATTGATCAGGAATAAAAACATGATCACCATGTTTCCACCAAACATCAGTTTAGCATAAGGTGTTCCTTCCTCTACGGTTTGTGGAGATGCACCCATGATACGGAGTATATCACCAGCGAAAACAACTCCAAATATGCTGATTAAGATGGTGAAGCAAAGCGCAATAAGAATGGACTGCATGGCAGCCTTTGAGGCTCCTTCCGGATTTTTTTCGCCGGTTCGCCTTGCAACCATTGCCGTTGCTGCCATACTCACTCCCATGGCGAGCGAATAAACAATGGCCAGGACTGATTCGGTAAGTATTACAGCAGCAACGGCTTCGTTTTTGCCAATCTTGCCAACAAAATAGATGTCGACAACTGCAAATACTGATTCCATACACATTTCAAGAATCATTGGAATTGCCAGCAGGAACACAGCTTTGCGAACGCTACCCTGTGTATAATCCTGCTCTTCGCCGGTAAGTGCTTCTTTGAGATATGATAATATAGAAGGCTTCGCCTTTGTTATGCTTTGTTGAGATGACATGAAGTTCGGTTATGAAAGTAAAATAATGATGAGTGCAGGCTGAGCCTGTTCAACTAAAAGAGAGTATATGAGGGCCCTGGATTTTTATCCGAGGGTGATGACGAACTTCATAATTCTAAGATTCAAGAATGCAAACCTAAAAAAATTTCATGATTAAATTAAAGAAATTTTGCATGAGCGGTTTAAAATCAATATAGAGCCAGGATTACTATGTTGAAGGGATATTTTTTTTATCCGTAAAATAATTGGAGAATACCACAAGTTAGCCTTCAAAGCGGCGTCTAAATTTGATAACGAACTCGTATTCCCTTAAACTTTTTAAACGCCCATATAAAATTTTTTGACAAAACGCGGTAATGCGGGACGCGGACAGGAAAATTTGACGGGTGTTCCCAATCTGAGGTTGGGCCAAAAAAATATAATGAACGAATGAAAAAAATATTTTTACTTCTTGTAGTAGTCTGTTTTACACTCACGAACCTGTTTGCACAATCGGGAAAAGGTGTTGTGAAAGGTAAACTCACTGATACGATCTACAAGGAAGTGCTTTCAGAAGCTACTATTACCGTGCTAAATCCAAAGGACTCATCAGTAGTTTCATTTGTTCTTACCAACTCAAAAGGTGAGTTTGTGATCAGTGATCTTGATTCAGGTTCATATCGCTTATCTGCATCATATTCGGGTTATGCTCCATTTTCCCGTTACTTCAAAATTTCAAAAGATTCCACAACAATAGACCTGGGCACGGTTCAGCTGTTTAAAAAAGATGACCTGCTTGACGAAGTGGTGGTTGAAGCGCCGCCAATATCGGTGAAAAAAGATACTGTCGAATTCAGAGCGGACGCTTTCAGAACCAAACCAAACTCCACGGCCGAGGATCTGTTAAAAAAGATTCCGGGCATGCAGGTAGATAAGGACGGAAATGTAAAAGCCCAGGGAGAAGACATAACAAAAGTCTATGTGGATGGCAAAGAGTTTTTTGGAACCGATCCCAAACTGGCAACCAAAAACCTTACTGCTGACATGATCGAGTCTGTACAGGTTTTCGATGATATGAGCGACCAGGCGAAATTTACGAGGATTGATGATGGAAGCCGGGCCAAAACAATAAATATCAAACTAAAGAAAGATAAAAAGAAAGGATATTTCGGCCGGGTAATGGGAGCGAGAGGTACTGAGGACAGATATGACGGAACTATCAGTTTTAATAAATTCAAAGGTGATCAGCGCATATCCGTCATTGGGGGACTAAACAATCTTAATAAGTCGAGTTTTTCTTTTAGTGATATCGTAAGCACCATGGGTGGTTTTGGCTCCAGGGGCAATGGTGGCGGTGGCGGAGGATTCACCGGTGGTGGAGGTGGAGGTGGCTTTAACGGCGGCGGTGGAAATCGCGGCGGTGGTTTTGGAGGATTTGGTGGAAGCGGCGGCGCAACCGGCATCACAAAAGCAAAGTCAATTGGCCTGAACTATACAGACAAGTGGGGAGCTAAGGTTGATGTTACAGGCAGTTATTTCTTTTCTGAAACAGACCGCAGGACCGAAACGGACAGGCAAAGGCAATCATTCTTCAACAATGATTCATCGACTATCCAGAATAATAACGCTGTTTCAAATAACTACAATCAAAATCACCGGTTTAATATGCGGTTGGAATGGTATATCGATTCCAACAATTCGCTTTTGTACACACCAAGTGTCACCTTTCAAAGGTCTGAAACTGCCAGCTACGACTCAAGCAATACCGATGCATTGGTTGCCGGCAAAGAACGATACCTGAGGTTAACGGGTGTTTCTCTGAATGCCAACGAACGGAACGGGACAAATTTCAATAACAACCTGTTGTATCGTCACAAATTTGGCAAAACCGGTCGAACACTGACTGTTGGCTTAAACAATACCCTGGGTAATAGTGATGCGGATGCAAGAGTCTACTCGCCCCAGCGGTTTTTCAATCCGGACGGTACACTTCAGCGCGACACCTTACAGAACCGTATTACAAATCAAAAGACAAAAACCAACAACAATACTATAAGCGCATCATATACTGAGCCGCTGTCAAACAACTCATTGATTGAATTGAATTATGCATACACAGATAATCACAGCACTTCTGATGGCAAAGGCTACGATTATAATACATCAAGCGGTGACTATGACAAAGTGAACCTGCTAACTACAAACTATTTCGAGAACGATAACATAATCAACAGGGCAGGATTGAATTACCGGTTTCAAAAAACCAAGTATAACTTTCAACTTGGTGGATCTGTTCAGATGACTGACAGAAACAACAGGAGTATAAGAGCCCAAACGGGGAAAGACTCCAGCTACTCTCAAAGTTTTGTCAACTTCAACCCGATAGCAAATTTCACCTATAATTTCAGCAGGTCGAAAACGCTAAGGTTTAATTATAACGGAAGAACAAATCAACCATCAATTGACCAGTTACAGGATGTGATCATTCCTGACGAAACAAATCCGTTATTGTTCTACACCGGAAATCCGGACCTGAAACAAGAATTTCAACATGGTTTCCGCGTTAATTACAACACATTCAATGCCGCGAACTTCAGATTCTTTTCTGTTAACCTGAATTTCAATACAACTCAAAATAAGATTGTAAACAATATTATTGTTAACAAAGCAAACGGAACCCAAACCTACCGGCCGATGAATGCAAACGGCACATACGGAGGATCATCATTCATTACCTTAGGTCTACCATTACGCGGCAAACTGAAGGGTAGCAGTTTGAATTTCGATAACAGGATCAACTACAATCACGACGCGAATTACCTGAATTTCCAGCCTAATTTCACAAACCAGTTGGTTGTACAACAAAAGGCTGGAGTCAACTTCGACTTCAAACAAAAGCTGAATCTCGGTTTCAGTGGAACGGTTGCGTATAACAGGACTGACTATACCCAGGAAAACAGCCTTAGTCCTGATCAGAAATACTGGTCCCAAACATATACTGTTGATGTTAGCTATATCGCATTTAAGAGCCTGGTGCTTGCAACAGATTTCGACTATATCCTGAATACCGGTCTTGGAGAAGGTTATAACCAGGCGATTCCTCTTTGGAATGCGAGTATTGCAAAACAAATCTTCAAAAAGAAAAATGGTGAGATAAAGTTATCTGTAAATGATATCATGAATCAAAACCAGAGCATTACAAGAACGGTAAATGATAATAATATTACCGATACAAGAACGGTAGTGCTACAGCGCTATTTCCTGTTGAGCTTCACTTATAACCTGAACAGGGCTGGTGCCGCCGGTAATCAACAAGGTCGGGGAATGCCTGGTATGCCAAGACAAATACAGCGTACAATGGATAGAAGAGGAGGTTAATAAAGACAAGGCAGAGTAAACTTATAATTGTTTAAATATAAAGTAGTGGCGGCGTAGAAAATGAACCGCTAACTCAGGAATAAAATAGTTCAGTTTAGTTTTTAGTTAGATAGCAATTCAAAAGGAAGACCCCTGAATTTTCAGGGGTCTTCCTTTTAGTTGTCTGGTGTGTGATATAGTCTAAAGTCTGATGTAGTCTGGTATTTGAAGAAGTTTGATTTATGATTTAGTCTGATGTAGCGTATTGACTTATTTAGCCTGTACAATCATTTAGTCTGCTAAATCGCCTGACAAGCAGATTAGAAGGTTGGCAAATTATTTAGCAGATAAAGTATGAAGGGGCTGCCAGATTTGATAATCGATTAATGCCTCCTTTTATAAGTCGATTGTGATATTGGCGACTGACCAATTATGATTACAGAAATGATGCTTTTTAGAAAACGTGAAATGTTGGATGAAGGGCGATACATGTCCCGGCAGATCTTTACCCGGGAGGTTGAGTAATAAACAGAACTGTTTTTCATTTCAGGCATTTAAGGTTAGGGTTAAAGATAAAATAACGCAGCCATTGCGGATATATTGCGCAGGATTAATATATTTTTCAACACTTTTATCTGATAAAACTATTTATTAGTTTTATCTCAAATCCGTCTTATGAAAGTTGTATCAACGATACTACTAGTGCTCATGGTCCCAGCAGCTTCTTTTTCCCAGGGCGTTTTCAATAATACTACAAACAGTGCCCTGCAGAAAGTCATCGAAGATTATCCAAACAAGTTCAGCAATATAAAAGGTGATCTTCTCGCAGAGAACATCCAGACAACAGACTTTCACTCAAAAGTTCAGATTCCCGGCATTCCCTGTGTGCTGACTCAATACAGTTCGACAAAAAAGGCAATTTATAGCTGGAGAGCGGAACTCCTGGAAGAAGAGGAATTTGAAGAAGCAAAAAAGCGTTTCAAAGAAATCTATAGCCAGATCAGGAACACCATTATTAAAATAGAAGGTGAAAAGCCATTCATCCTTAATGGAGCTTACCAGGCACCCACTGAAGATAGAAAGTTTAATGTTGTCAGTTTTCAGCTTTTACCTTCCGGGGGTGATATGGAGAAACTCCAGATCGAACTTTCCATGAACTATATGGTAACTACCTGGAAAATTACACTCACCGTTTTTGACCGAGAGTATAAGGATGATGAGCGAATTACAGCTACAGATCGTTGATTTTGTTTTGGGAATATTAACCTTCATTAACATTAAAGCAAGGGTGATTAACCTATGATGCGCCCGCCGGGAGATACTTTCGTTGTTTAAACCCACACCGAAAATCTCCTGATATGAGTCTTCCATCTATACCCGTTCTGAAATTGCTTCTTCTTGTTTCCATCTTGTTTTGTGCATCTGTTTCAGCCATAGCCCAAAGAAACGGGAGCATAAAAGGGATTGCATACGACTCCATTTCAAAACAGGTAATTGGTGGAGCGACCGTTACTTTGCTTAAGAAGAAAGATTCATCAATGGTAAGCTTTACCATGACAGACAATAAAGGATTGTTCTTCCTTGACGGCCTGGCTGAAGGCGATTATAGATTATTGCTTACGCATATCAATTACCATAACAGGAGTTTATTTTTCTTTATCAGTGATATGCATAAAGAGGTGGACCTTGGTAAAGCAACGATGTATGATCTTGCCCAGGTACTTGCTGAAGTGACCGTTACCGCTGAGGCTCCACCGGTTACACTTATCGGGGACACGATTCAATACAATGCCGGATCTTTCAAAACTCCACCTAATGCGAATGTTGAACAGTTGCTGAAAAATATGCCGGGTTTGAAGGTGGAGAAAGATGGCTCTATTACTGCACAGGGCCAAAAAGTAAACCGGGTGCTGGTAGATGGCAAAGAATTTTTTGGGACCGATCCAAAGATCGCTACCAAAAACCTGCCTGCGGATGCTGTTGACAAAGTGCAGGCCTACGACAGGCTAAGCGATGCAGCACAACTTACCGGGATCGATGATGGCAACAGTGAAAAAACGTTAAACCTGAAACTGAAAAAAGACAAGAAAAAGGGACTCTTCGGCAAAGTGAATTCAGGAGTAGGTACAGATGGGAGATACGAAGGAAAGTTTAACCTGAACTCTTTTAAAGGCGCAAGGCAGCTTTCAGCCATCGGTGTCGCAAATAATACAAACGCTGAAGGATTCTCCTTTCTCGATATGCTTAATTTCTCTGGTGAGCTAAGTAAAATGCAAAGAGGTGGTGGAGGCTCGATTGTAATCAATGGCGATAACCAACTACCCGGCCCGGGAGGTCCAAACGGAGCAAATGGTACGGGCATCAATACTATCTGGGGCGGAGGGGTGAATTATAACAATCTTATCGGATCAAAAACAGATTTTACCAGCAACTTCTTTTACAACCGCTTTAGCCCTTTAAGAGAAACTGAACTGGAAAGGGAATATTTTTTACCTGATTCATCTTATTTCTATAATCAAAAGTCAGTAACGCAGAATATAAATGACAGTTATCGTCTGAATCTTGGAGCAGACATCAGACTGGATTCATTTCACTCTATCAAAATTTCTCCTTCGTTTGGTTTCCAGCAAGCCAACAATACTGGTAACAGCATCTACAAGACCATGTCAGCCGAAGATGAGGTAAGCAACCAGGGACTCACAAAGAACCGTTCTTTTATAGAAGGATTTAATTTCAGGAATGAAATATTATTCAGGAAGAAGTTCAGGCAAAAGGGCAGAACATTTTCGTTAAATCTGCAGACCACATTGAATCAAAGTGAAGGCGATGCCTCATTGATGTCAATCAACAACTTCTTTGATAAATCAGGTATTGCTATCCGTCGTGATTCTATCAACCAGGTGAATACCAATGAAGGCGATCTCTGGAGTTACAACCTAAGGGGTGTCTACACCGAACCTGTTATGAAAAATACTTTGCTGGAACTCACTATCGGTAAAAGCAACAGCGTTAGTAATGCAGCAAAAGTGACTTATGATTATAATGCTGGAAGCGGGAAATATGACAGGCTCAATAAATTTCTTACAAATGATTTCTCTAACACTTATGGATACACGAATGGAGGTGTTAAGCTGCGTACTGTAAGAAACAATTTTAACATAGCGGTGGGTATCGGTGCCCAACAAGCTGATCTCGAAGGTAAAGTAGTGCTTGGCCTGAAAGATTCCGTGATTCAGCAACGCTTTCGTAATCTGCTACCGAATGCGAGGATACAATATAATTTTACAAGGTTTAAAAATATGACCCTGACATATAACACCAGTACAATACAACCGACTATGACTCAATTGCAGCCGGTGCCGGATATTTCTGATCCTTTAAATATAAAGGCAGGTAATCCAAATTTAAAACAGGAATACACTCATGGGCTTCAACTCAATATGTCATCTGTAAATCCGTTCACTAATAAAAATCTTTTTGTTTTTCTCACCTTAAATCAAACAGGTAATAAAATTGTAAACAACGATGTGATTGATGAATTTGGTGTGAAAACAACCATTCCTGTAAATATCGATGGTGTTACGAGTTTAAGCGGACGCGGCAGCATTGGTTTGCCGGTGAAAGTTATTAAAGGAAACCTGAATATTAGTAGTGATATAACTTATAATAAAGGGAAACAATTTATCAACAACGCAGCCAATGAAATCATTAATTTCAATCTTGGTCCTGAGGTAAGACTTGACCTTAATTTTAGTTCTAAGTTTTATATGTCTGTGGGTGCTGAGGTCAGATATTCAAATACGTCGTATTCATTAGCAGGCGCAAAAGATGCCACTTTTGTGATCCAGGAATACAGCACTGAAATAAATTGGGAATTACCTGCCAAATTTTTCTTCAACACAAGGTATACATATACTATTAATACACAGCAGGCTGATGGTTTCAATACCCGTTTTCCATTGTGGAATGCTTATTTAAGCAAGCAGTTTTTGAAATACAACAGGGGCGAGCTAAAGATTACCGCATTTGATATCATGAATCAGAATGTCGGCATTAGCAGAACTGCGAATCAGAATTTTATAGAAGACAAACGTGTCAATAATCTGCAGCAATATTTTCTGTTGAGTTTTACGTATAGCCTTAGTAAAAATTCAGCCACCCAGCAAGGCCCTCAAAATGGCCTAAAGATTATAAGATAGCTTTATAATAGCATTAGTAGTTGCGACGATCCAATCACATCATTTCAATTAATTAATGCAAACCGACCAGGGAGAAATCGATGCATTATAAGCCGGTTAATGTAGTCCGATTCAGAGTAGGCGCATTAAGGGTAAATCGATTCTCTTCATGCCGGTCGGTTTCAGGCAAAAAAATGGCCTGGACCTGATACACAAATTAATGGCCCGGACTTGGAACCTTTAAAATGACTTTTTAAGAATGGCCGCTATTTCAGTCAATCCCCCATACTTTTGACTGAAATAGCGGTCATTTGTAAAAAGCCTAACAAAAGAGATATCGCAGGGCTATTAATAAAGCGACAGAATCTAAATTGATCAACTTCTGCGATGAAACCACTGATCGTGGCATCGGCGACGAACCTATTATCGTTAAATCAGCAGCGAAAACCTTATCCTGGCATCAGCAGCGAGAGTTCAATCCTGGGAATGTCGCGGTCAGACCATGAATTAATTCATTCTGAAAGTCTGAACTCTTCCACCATTATTTCTCTGCATTTCCTGCATCATTTTTTGTTGTTCATCGGCAAATTCTTTAGGAGTAACCTTTTTGCCTGATTTCGGTTCTTTGATTAATGCAACATCAGTCTTTTGTGAAATCTCAACCGCTTTATAAACCATTCGCCCATCATTTACATTAATTTCCAGGATGGCACCCGGCAACTGTCCCTGGTATTCGGGTCCGGTCGGTACGGCAATCGCCGGCGTAAACCAGGCCACTATATTCGCAGTATCAGCAACTTCGGTTCTTTTAGCTTCACCATTTATCATCATGGTCTGAGTTCGTGTTGAGATTCTTTGCGTCCGGGCTTCCTGGCAGGGCAGACCCAATATTGATTTTGATGAACCGGTCAGCTTCCATTGCAGCGGACGAATGCTGTCACTGATGATATATTTTTTTCCGGCAAACTCACGCTGGTCCACCATCCTTTTTTCATCATAATTAAAATAAGAAACATCATCAGCACCTCCTCCGAATGTTCTTATCACAATTCCCCCGCTTTCGAAGTTGCTGGGTTCGGGAGTTTCCTCTATCACCGGTTTTCTTAGCGACTGATTTTTACCAAACAGCACTTCCATTTTATCCGTTCTCGACTGAGGTATATTTCTTTCCATGCCATCTCCCATTCCTGCCAATCTTAATTGCAGCTGTGTAGTTCTTTCATATAGTATTCTTCCCTCCTGTTGTTGAGCCTGAAGCTGGCAAACCGCAGCGAGGGCTAAGGCAGTAATCCAATATCGTGTCATAAATAATAATTTGTTCAAATCTATTCCAGAGTAGCATGCAGGCAGGTTAACGCACCTTTGTTTAATGTTAATTAAGGTTAATGATTGGCCATGCTTGAAATTGAAAACTATATTTTTGTGAAGCATGACCAGCATAAGAATAAATATATCCATTGGCTTAATGATACTGGCCATTCTTGCTATTGCATTCTTCCAGGGATACTGGTTATACAAAACTTTTGGAGATGAAAAACAAACACTCAACATCAGGACCAATGTACTGTTCAGGGAATCGATTTTCGAATCTCAGGCAGCAAAGTTCAGCGTAGATACTTCAGGGCCCGCAAGAATTGGAAATAAAGTTGAAGCTATCCGGGTGCTTAGTAATGTAAAAAATCGGGTGCATGCAATCGATACAGGTGTTTCCGGTCAAAAACGGATAATGCTGACACTCAGGAACAGGGAGGATAGCGGAATTACCGGCGATAGCGGGAACGCTATGATTCAGGGCAAACCAGACTCAATCCCCGATATAAATCTTCAAACTCTTCCCAAGCGAAGCACTTTTAGTCTTACACGGAAAGGAGATTTTTTTTACGAATTTTTACAGGGGGTTGATATGGTCCAGGACTCTCTTGCAATTCCAGATATAAGCAGGAGACTTACCGCAGCGCTCCAAAAAGAAGGCATAAACATTCCTTTCCTTATTAACAGGATTCCGATCAAGCCCGGCCAACATGTGCCGCAGGAGAACCTGGAATCTTCCAACCAGGTACTGATTGGGTTTTCCAGCCCTGTGATTTTTAAATTGGATCTCCAGCAAACAGGTTCTTATCTCTTTAAAAAGATCTTGCCCCAGATCATTGTTTCATTATTACTCGTTGCACTTACCACAATTTCATTTTTCGTGTTGTTCCGGAATCTTATCAGGCAAAGAAAACTCACGCAACTCAAGAACGATTTTATAAGCAACATCACACATGAACTAAAAACACCCATAGCAACTGTCAGCGTTGCCGTTGAAGCACTGAAAAGTTTCAATGCACTTGATGACCCCAAACGCACACAGGAATATCTTTCGATCTCGGCCAATGAATTGCAACGTTTATCGCTACTTGTAGACAAGGTCCTCAAATTATCTATGTTTGAAAAGCAGGAGATAGAACTGAAGAATGAAACCTTCGATCTAAAGCAACTGATAGAAGAAGTGGCTGCTTCAATGCGGCTGCAGTTTGAAAAGTACCATGCCATTATTAAACTGGATCTTCCTGACACACCTATTCCGCTGACCGCGGATCGACTGCATATTACTAGCGTGATCTATAACCTGCTTGATAATGCGCTAAAATACAGCAAGGGAAATCCCATAATCAGGATCGGTGTAAAAGAAAATACGGATGAGCTTGAATTCCTTGTAGAAGACAATGGCGCAGGAATACCAAATGAATACAAAGAAAAAGTGTTTGATAAATTTTTTCGCGTTCCCACCGGTGATCATCATAACGTTAAAGGCTATGGGCTTGGATTAAGTTATGTGGCCTATGTTGTTCAACGACATCATGGTCGTATAGCAGTTCAGACAGAAGCTGGTTCCGGCAGTACTTTTACTGTTACGTTGCCGAGATAGATGATGAGGGATTATAAAACAACCATTAGCGATTTAACAAAAAGATGAATGTTTATTGAATTGCTACCGGCAAAATGCGTGAGCAAAATCAAATAAAATAAAGTGATGAATAAGATCAGGATACTCTATGTAGAAGACGAACTGTTCCTCGGTAAGATTGTACGCGAAAGCCTGGAAACAAGGAACTTCGATGTGGTAATGGAAACAGATGGTGCCAATGTTTTTGACTCTTTCAAACAGGCGCGGCCGGATGTTTGTGTGCTTGATATTATGCTGCCCAATAAGGACGGATTTGCCATCGCGGAAGAGATTCGCTCAATTGACCAGTTGGTACCTATTATCTTTCTCACGGCAAAAACACAAACTAACGACCTTGTGAAAGGATTCTCGCTCGGCGCAAATGACTATATCAGGAAACCGTTTAGTATGGAGGAGCTGATCGTAAGAATAGACAATGCGCTGAAACACCAGAATAATAAAAACAAAGAAGAGCCACCGCAGGAACAAATCCGCCTCGGAAAATATTTATTTCATCTTAACCGCCAGGTATTGGTTACAGGGAATGATGAGAAGAAACTCTCTTTTCGTGAAAGCGAACTCTTGAAACTACTTTATCAAAACCGCGAACGGATCATCGATCGTAAGGATATCCTCAATTTGTTATGGGGGAATGACTCGTTTTTCAATTCAAGAAACCTTGATGTGTATATCACAAAACTAAGGGGTTATCTCAGGCTGGATGAATCAATAGAAATTCTTACGATCAAAGGAGTTGGATACCGGTTCATCGTTTCATAAGCCGATCGCGTAAGTTTGTAACCACAATCGCGTAAGCTTGTAACCAGATGTGGGCAAACTAAATGCCGGTAACCTAAATGTAATGAACCCAAATGTTGGGAACCTAAATGTGGGCAAACTGAATGTTGGGAAACTAAATGTTGGCAAACTAAGTGTTGGCAAACTAAATGTTGGGAAACCATATGCTTTTAAACCATAGCCGGAGTATGGACATTTGCGGTCTTCCTTTAACCTTTCGCAGTCTTCAGTCCTGGCATAAACGAAAACTTAGATCTCAGCAGCCACATAATCGTGAAACTGGGAACAAAGTCAGTAAAGGGTAGCAACTCTTCCACGAAGTTGAAAATGCCGCCAAAAGCTCCCCTCCAGCCTCCAAATGTTTTATAAAAAATTATGGCTGATATCGGTGCCCAGAGAAGATCGCCGAATTCACCAAGAAAAGGAATACTGTAGGTGGCATATCCGACGAGATCCATTAATATGCAAAACAACAAGGTTGTTGTTTTTTGGGTATCAGGTGTTTTACCTGCTATGGTCCCAGCTGATAAAGTGCTATCGCTGTTGAATTGTGTAGATTTATCCTGTGCGGATTTATCGCTGGTGGATGCAATTGACTTGTTGCGGTTAAACAATGACTTCATCTTTCCCGTTTAAATGAACAGTTAAAAAATGCTGTTAAAGCTTGCCTGCTTATTACTGTATGATGATACTGTATGATGATACTGTATAATGATACTGTATAATGATGATTATAGTTCCGCCGGGGTTGTATGGGAGTATTTATTTTTTAAACTACAAGCATCCGGGTTTTCAGTACAGATTCAATTTCTTCCAGCCGGAATGGCTTAGATATATAGTCGGTCATCCCTGCCTCAATACATTTTTCTTTATCTCCAAGCATGGCATCTGCTGTCAGGGCAATGATCGGCAGTGTGGCATAGACCCCTTCCATTTTCCTGATCATCCTTGTAGTTGCAAAACCATCCATTTCAGGCATATTAACATCCATGAAAATCAATACGGGTTCCTGTTCCTTCAACATGCCAAGAGCTTGCTTACCATTGTTCGCTTTGATCACTTCGAAGCCCATTTTGCCAAGTACTTCCGAAATAAGCATCATATTAATTGCATCGTCCTCAACAACCATAATAGGGGCTGAATCCGCGATCCTTTCAATAACAGGGATTTTAGCCTGGATGCGTGGTGCCTGTTTAGTATTACTGAAGAATGAACAGAGTAAGGCATAAAGTTCATGTAGCTTAACTGGTTTTGTCAGCATTTTGTGAACGCCCGCCTTATCCGCCTCATATTGGTAAAGATTTTTTTCGAGAGATGACAACATCAGGATCACCGGGTTAGGAAATTTGTGATCGTAGCGGATTTCCTTAGCCAGCTGTATGCCATTCATTTCAGGCATATTGTTATCAGTTATGATAAGATCTGGTTTGATGTTTTCGCTATTCATACGGGCAAGCACCTGGATCGCCTCCGAAGGACTGGCTGTAACCTCGCAGCTGATATTAAAATACCGGAACATGTCGGCCATCATTAAACGGTTGGTGAGATTATCATCAACGATAAGTATATTTTTTAATGGTGGTGTATGTTCCCTTGATAATTGTGGTTTGTCATTAACCACTCTGAGTGAAAGATGCAGTTTAAATATACTACCATCACCTATATCACTTTTCACCGTCAGATCACCTTTCATAAGATCTGCAAGGCTTTTTGAAATGGTCAGACCGAGCCCTGTGCCACCATACCTGCGGGTTGTAGAAGAATCAGCCTGGGTAAAGCTTTCAAATATTTTTTTGATTTTTTCCCTTGAAATTCCTATCCCTGTATCCTTGACTGATATTTCCAGGTCAAGATATGAATGGGTGTCTTTAAGATAAACTGATCCGGCCTTGGTCACTGAGACAAAAATTTCGCCTTCCTGCGTGAACTTGATAGCATTGCCAAGAAGATTCACTAATATTTGCCTGATACGTACAGGGTCACCCATGAACTGAGAAGGCAACTCAGGATCAATCTGGCAAATCATCTCGAGGTTTTTCTCAAATGCTTTTACAATTAGGATATCAATCGTTTCCTCTACCAGCTCATCCATCCTGAAAACCGTGTTATCAATCAGTAATTTACCGGCCTCGATTTTTGAGAAGTCAAGAATATCGTTTATGACGTTTAGCAAACCATATGCTGATTTCTTAACATTATCCAGGTAATCCCGTTGTGACTTCTGTAATTCAGAAGTCAGCACCAGGTCGGTAAAACCGATAATGCCGTTCATTGGAGTACGCAGTTCATGGCTCATAGTCGCCATAAATTCACTTTTTGCCTTGCTCGCCGTTTCCGCCATATCCTTAGCACCAACCAGTTCCTGTTCCATCTGCTTACGTTCTATCGCTGCAGCCAGTGTTGATCCAAATGATTGTAGTATCGAAAATTCAGTGATAGTCCAGTCTCTTTCTTCTTTTGCGTCGCCGAATCCCACAAATCCCCAGAATCGATGCAAGGTAAAAATCGGGAGAATGGCAGTCGACATCAAACCTCTGCGCTCGAAATCTGCCTTTGTTTCCTTGTGCTCCATGTCTTTCACATTGCTGAAATAGATTTCATCCTTAGCAAGCGTAGAAAAGATGATATTATTCATATCAATTGCTACGTTCTGGTATTCCGGGGAGTGTTGTATCAACTCTCCTCCCCCACTTTCCCAATGAAGAATCTGATTACAAATAAGGCCGTTGCTTTGTTGATCGAATTCATTCTTGTATACGTTTACCGTGTCAACCTGCATCTTAATTGCAAGCAATTGAATGGCTTCACCAATAGCATCTTCCAGGTTATTATTGCTAATGAGCTGGTGGGTTGCCTCTGCAATAGCCTGGAGTAGCTGATCTTTCCTGCGCAGACTTTCTTCTACTTTCTTAAGTTCAGTAATGTTGTGCGAAAATCCGAGCACACCCCACACATATCCCTCAGTATCACGAAGCGGTACTTTAACCGTACTCATTACCTGGGCTTTACCATCAAGAGTATGAGGCTCTTCGTGAATGAACTTTGTTTTTCCGGTGCTTATAACCTCTTTATCATCTGTCCAGAAACCCCGGATTCCCTTCGATTCATTACCCGTTACAAGTTCTTCGGGGATGCCTATCTCAAGATCACTTTTACCCACAAAATCCTGGGTTCCCATATGCATTGAATCCCCATAAGCCTGGTTGACCAATAAGTATCGATGGCCGAGATCTTTGATGTATATCCAATCCGGTGTTGAATTGATTACTGTACGCAGAAGCTCTTCTGATTGCCGCACCTCAGCAAGCAACTGTTCTCTTTCTGCCTCTGATTTTTTTCTTTCTGAAATATTTCTCGATGAACAAATAAACTTTACTACAATTCCACCTTCTTTAACCGGCTTCATTATCGTTTCGAGCCAAATAAAGTCATCGTCTTTTTTCTGCATCCTGTACCGCAACGTGCGGTATTCAATTCCTGATTGTTGTTCTGCCTGGTCCCAGTTCTTAAACTTGGTTTTGTCATCCGGATGAACATAGGCCAAAATATCGTTGCCTTCTACTTCAGAAGGCATATATCCCAATACTTTTTTTACAGAGGGCGAAGCATAAATAATTGTACCGTCCGGGAGATTCTCCGTGATTATATCTTCGGAATGTTGTGCAAGTAATCTGAATTTTTGTTCGCTGTCCAACAGTGCCTGTTCCGCTTCTTTTTGGGAAGTAATATCCTGCGCAATACCGAACCCGTTTGTGTCGTCAACAACTTTACCTTTAATGAAGAGATAGCGAAGTTTCTTAGTTTTCGTGTAAACCCTGATCGAAAACTGCGCTTCATAATCTTTGATCTGTTTGTTCTGCAAAGCTTTTGAGATTTCACTGATAAAAAGATTCTGATCCTCGAAATAAATAAAATCTTTGATCAGGACCTCCAGGGAAAAATTCTTTGATTCATGCCCATTCACTTCAAGAAGACTCAGAAATTCTTTACTCAGCTCCATTTGCTGTGAAATGAAATTAAGTTTCCATGAACCCATCCTCGCATAGGTCATGGCGTACGATGAGGTACGGATCGCGTCCTTTTTCATTTCTTCCGCTCTCACCTTATCTGTTACATTCACACCTATTCCCTGGATCTCGAAAACCACACCGTTTTCATTTTGCAGGGAGATGAATTCCCATTCTGTCCAGAGATATTCCTTGGTTCCATTTACAGGTTTCCTGATCAGGAGCCGATGAACCTTTCCCGGGTACTTCCAGCATTCATCTGCTACCTGTTGACAACGTAATAGATCTTTTGGGAAGATGGAACTGAAATAAGTCATTTTCAACACCTCTTTTTCATCGTATCTGAACGTGTTGAGAAACTCAGGGTTTGCAAATGTGAAGTTACCCGACTTATCTATCCGGATTACATAGTTTGTTTGGGAATTGAGGATCGAAGTGAGGTATTTTTTTTCCTGCAACAGTTCATTCCGCGCTACCTGTAATTCATCAAAATTTTTCTGGTTGCTTCGGAACAAGGGTTCAAGTCCAAGCATTACAAGGCATCCGAGGGCTATCACCAAAGAGATCAGTTTACCGGTGTTTACATTGGATGCTTCTTTGATTTTCCCATCCACGATAGCTGAATATTTTTCAGTGATTAGGGCTGTTATCGGTTGTATATCTTTTTCAATTTGCAGTATTTCGGAAGTGTACCTGTCTGCATTCAGTCTTAATGTTATGGAATCCGCACTGTTCACCTCCCGCGTAGTCTTCACGAGTTTATCAAATACCAGGTCGGTTTTGGTGAGTAGTTCGAGGATTTCATCCCTATTTTTCCGGGCAACCTCCGACAGTGTGAAACTATTTCTCAGGCGGTGTTTGTTCAGCACAAAGCTGTCTGTATTTACTACGAGCTGCTGACGTAGAAGCTCCCGATTAATTTGGCCGTTGTCAATATTTATAAGGATTAGGGCATCGGTACTGATGGAACGGCTGAGCGCGCGTTGACCGGCGGCCTGGTTCACAAATGTGACCATCTTTTCGCTATCTCCGGACCTGATCCGCATTGCATAATAGCTGAAAAAGTTAAAAAGCAGAACCCCTGCCAGTAAAACTACAGCTATTCTGATGGAATTGCGGAAAGTACTATTCATGGTTTTTCAAAAGGGGATCACCCGGACTAAATAACTCTAAAACAACGGTTTCTATTGAATAGCTGTCTATATATATTTTTTTTGGTTAGGGGTTAACCCTGAAAAAAATTCTTTAATTAAGTCGCTAAAACAATAGGGATCAAGCACATTAAGGTCTTTGTTTTGCAGAATTCCAGGCATCTTTGATTATGCCTTGTTTGAACAGCAAAGATGTAATCATCAGCGCTACAGCAAATGTTGAGATAGCTGCTGTTAACAAATCATCGAGTTTATCCGATTCCATTGACTCAAGCCGGAATAAAACCAGGACACCGGCTATCACCGACATAACGAGCCAATACTTCATTATTACAATCCTGATCCGGACATTATGACAACGCGGTACCTGGATTATCGCGATCAGAACAATCAGCAAACCTATACCGGAATTGAGATATTGTATCAGGAATGGGATCTCCACAGATTTCCCGCCAATTTGGGCATTGCCCTGCAATGAAGAATTGCCTTTGATAAAAAACCCGTCAAAATGTGAAAAGCTATCCCAAAAAAGATGAGAAGCGGCCCCGATTGAGATCGAAATGATGATAACCAGCCAGTTTTTCTTAAAACTGTCGAGCCAATCAAAATCCTTGTACCGGATATATTTGATTTGTAAAAAACGTGGAAGATGTGTGATCAGCATTTCCCTGACCGCTAAATGGTATAAAAATCCCAGCACCAGGCTCACCGGAATACAGAACCAAAAAATACCCCACCAGGTATGCGTTTGTGCTTTATCAGCTTCAGTGGTAAAAAATGCCTGCAGATCCGGTGCCATACTGCCGATCACCAGTCCGGTGATTGAAAACCATTTTTTGGGGAGCAGGTTAAGCGGCAGAACAAGGGCAGGGTGGGATAAGGTGAAAGGCATTGCAGATTTTTAGTATGGAACAAGTTAAAGAAAATCTTAGTAATCAATTACCTGTTCTTCCATTTGTGGCAACACCCTCCACTCATATTGCTGATTTCGTAACTGTGGTTCGAACCCGGCTTCCCGGATAGCTTCCTGTATACTTCTCGAAGTAAAACGATGCGGAGCACCGGCCGCACTAACAACATTTTCTTCAAGCATGATACTTCCAAAATCGTTTGCTCCTGCCTGCAGGCAAAGCTGGGCGGTTTGCTTTCCGACTGTGAGCCATGAAGCCTGGATGTTTTTGACGTTTGGCAGCATGATACGGCTCATTGCGATCATCCTGATATATTCTTCCTGCGTTGTAAGATTATGTACACCACGGATCCTTGCCAGCAACGTATCAACGTCCTGGAAGGTCCAGGGTATGAAAGCCAGGAAACCATTGGCTTGTGCCGGCTTCCGCGACTGAACTTCGCGGATTTTTGAGAGGTGTTCAAAACGCTCGGTGATGGTTTCAACATGACCAAACATCATGGTGGCTGAACTTGTTATACCAAGTTTATGTGCCTCATGCATAATATCAAGCCATTCCTGGGCCCCGCATTTTCCTTTTGAGATCAGCCTGCGGACACGGTCAGTAAGGATCTCAGCGCCTGCGCCCGGCAAGCTGTCCATACCAGCTTTTTTCAAAGCCATCAGCACCTCACGATGTGTCGATTTTTCAAGTTTGGTAATATGCGCGATTTCCGGTGGCCCGAGGGTGTGTAGCTTAATGCCCGGGTAAAGCGATTTCAGGGTGCTAAACAGATCAACATAAAATGAAAGCCCCAGTTCCGGGTGATGACCACCCTGTAATAATAACTGATCGCCACCCCAACGGATAGTTTCCTCTATTTTTTTCTTATATGTTTCAATATCTGTAATATAAGCATCGGCGTGACCAGGAATGCGGTAAAAATTGCAGAATTTACAATTGGCAAGACAAACATTCGTCGTATTTACATTCCTGTCGATTTGCCAGGTAACCATTCCGTGGGGAACCTGCTTTTTCCGGAGCTCGTCAGCAACGTACATTAGTTCAGTAAGCGGAGCGTTTTCGAACAAAAACACACCCTCCTCAACAGATAAAAATTCAAAATCAAGGGCACGGCTATACAGGTTGTCTGCAGTCATATAGAAAAGAATTGAGCAAAAATACTAAACGATTAACTGGCAGTTAAAGTTTAAAACAATTAGATTCATACAACATGAAAATTTTACAAGAGTGGCAGGCGCGGCATTAAAATAAATCCTAACTTATTCGCTCTTAGCCTTGAAAAACGAAATTGCCCTCATGCGTCTGCTTTGCCGATTGCTATTTTGCCTGTTATTAATGTCCGTTACCGCCCGGGCCCAGGAAGAATTTGTGCCAGCCGCAGCAAAACTTATTACCAGTTTTCCCTTTCACCTGCTAACCGGGGGTATCATTACAATAAAGGTTCAGCTTGAAAAATACCCGGATACCCTCAACTTTATCCTTGATACCGGCAGTGGAGGTATTTCACTCGACTCAGCCACTGTGGCCGCGCTAAAAGTGGAGACTGAACTCAGTGATCGCACCATCAGGGGAATAGCCGGGATCAGGCGGGTTCGTTTTGCCTATAACCGGTCAATGACGCTCCCGGGACTGACCGTTGATAGCCTGAATTTCCATGTTAACGACTATGAAATTCTTTCCAGTGCCTATGGCGAAAAGGTGGATGGAATTATCGGGTACAGTTTTCTCTCCCGTTATATCGTGATGGTGAACTATGATAGCCTGCGGATCTTTGTGTATAGCAAAGGGCGGATGAAATATCCCCGCGGTGGGTTTCTTATCAAACCTTCGCTGATCAACATCCCTGTTTTCAGCGTAAATATCAAGGATGAAAAAGAATTGACCCCGAGGTTTTATTTCGACACAGGCGCCGGTATGTGCTTGCTTTTATCTTCAGATTTTGTCAGTGACAGTATTTTTATAAATCCCAAACGAAAGTTTTACACTACCCAGGCGGAGGGCCTGGGTGGAAAGGCTCCTATGCGACAGGGTATTATAAAACAGGTGAAGATCGGCCCTTACAAATTTAAAAAGGTTCCAACCTATATCTTTGACGATGAATACAATGTTACTTCATACCCTTATTTAGGCGGACTCATAGGCA
>NZ_DATHKG010000112.1:0-34773 GCF_035489435.1 Flavitalea sp. | reverse complement strand
CAAAGCCGATCAAGGCACAAAAAGCCGAACGGAGACAACAGCAACCACTGGCATAAACAATGAAACTAACCACGGGACACAGCCAAACAAAAGCACCATCCCACTCCCAACGGAGCGAAGGAATGAAACAGAACTGTTGCTACATGAACCTGTTCAAAATCATAAGCAAAAATGTACCGCTATTTATGCAAATCGATTTTATCCTTCTTCATCGCCACCCGATAAAGTATCGTACACATAATCGCAAAGAAGATTACTCCAAGAATCTTATAACCGCTATCCCCAAGCCCAAGTAAAAGTCCATGCTCCATGTTTATTGTTGCGAGGAAACGTTCGCCGTTATCTGTGCCAGATAAGAAAGCTATAAGTACACCTGCAATGGCTCCCCCGGCAACAAGGCCGGTAGCAAACAAATTACCTTTGCCCAATTCTTCTTCTTCAGGCGAAGCCAAAGCCACTTCTTGTTTTGCTTTCCTGCTGTCGACAATTCCTTTGATGGCTCCACCTACAAATATTGGTAGCGTAGTTGATAATGGCAGGTAAGCACCAACAGCAAAACTGAGTGATTTAATACCACAGAGTTCCATCACAACGGCGATAAAAACACCGACAAAAATATATTGCCAGTCGAGCTTCTGCGATTGTATACCCTTGATGAGTGTAGCCATCAGCGTTGCCTGAGGCGCGGGATACTTATCACTACCTATAGCATGGCTAATTCCATTAGTTACCATTTCGCTGGTTGGACGATCAAGAAACTTCACAGTAAGTCCAATAACAACAGAGGATACGATGGCACCAATAAACAATGCGATCTGCTGGTTCCGTGGTGTTGCTCCCACGATATAACCGCTTTTCAGATCCTGTGAGGTGCCACCCGCATTAGCAGCAGCAATACAGATCATACCGCCAACAACCAGTACAAGCGGTTCATAAGCCGGGCCGCCCCAACCAACGCCTATAAAGATCAGGCTGGTTGCCATCACGGTGGCGATAGTCATACCACTGATCGGGTTATTTGATGAGCCTACCAGGCCCACTATTCTTGAAGACACAGTTACAAACAGTGCACCGAATATTACAACCAACACCCCGATCAATCCCTTTTGAAAATAACTGTCTCCCGGGATACCAGGTATCAGTGTAATAAGAAGCACAAGTGCAAGGCTACCGAATGCGACAATCTTAATATTCAAGTCTTTTTCAGTTCTCGGAACAGCACTGTTTTCAGAAGTGCCACTAACGTCTTTTTCTTTAATAGATCCCAGGCTGGACTTAACCGATTTTACAATCAACGGCATGGTCTTTAACAAGGTAATTATACCACCGGCAGCTACTGTACCGGCACCGATCTGGCGGATATAAGCATAATAGATAGCAGCAGAATAATCGGCAAATGTATGCGTGACCGGATCCCAGTTTCCGCGACCGCCGGGTTTGGTGATATCTGCCAGATAGCCAAGGCTAGCCAGTTGCACAGCGATTGCATCAGGTTGTACAAGGGTCGCCAGCAATGGTATCAACACCAGCCAGCTCAGCACACCACCTGCTACCAGGACGCCGGAAATCTTCGGACCGATGATATAACCGACACCAAGATATTCCGGAGTAATCTCCCCACTCACTTTTGCAGAAGGGAAATATTTGTTTGCTTTTTCTGTTGCAAAATAGGGCACTTCCGCAATTATATGAAACAGCTTTTGAAGGGTAGCATATAGAAACGCAACACCCAGTCCCCAGAAAGCGGTTTTTGCAAAGTCACCCCCTTTTTCGCCGGCGATGAGTACATCACCACAGGCAGTTCCTTCGGGGTATGGAAGATTTTTGTGTTCATTTACAATCAGCGCTTTTCTTAGTGGTATCATCATTAGCGTACCGAGCAGACCACCCACAATAGCGAGCACAAGTATGGTGAGATAATTAAAATATTCGGCACTGTTTGGAGCTGATAAAAACAAGAAACCGGGAAGCGTAAAAGCAACTCCTGCAGCAATACTTTCGCCGGCACTACCTGTTGTTTGGATGATGTTGTTTTCAAGAATTGTTGTCTTGAAAAATTTTCTGCCAAGCGTGATCGCAATAACTGCTATGGGGATAGATGCACTTACGGTGAGGCCCGCTTTTAAAGCAAGATAAACAGTAGCCGCACCAAATATGACACCGAACAAACTACCAAGTAATATGGACTTCACTGTGAGTTCCTTCATATTTACTTCTGCAGGAACAAAGGGCTGAAACTTTTTTTCTGGTATCATAAATACATTTTTATTTTATCCTGGGTTTCACCCCCGGGCTATGCGAAGTCAACCCCTACCAGGGTTGTGTAGCCCTGGAGCTATTACTCGATCGATTTGAAAACCCACTATTAAAACAAACGTCACAAAAACTTCACTCACCACTTATCACTAAAACTCATCACTCCTAACTCATAACTATTTTACGGTGCCCATTCTTTTTTCCATCCAGAATGATAACAGGTATAATAATATAGCGGCGATTGTGCTCATTACCACAAAGACCATAAAGAAATCAAATAGATTATTTATCTGGTAACCGAGGAAATCAGTAGATCCTTCGCTTGGCAACAATGCACCGAGTTTACCACCGAATTTGTTAGCCGCCGCATTTGAAATAAACCAAACGCCCATTAAGACAGAGCCAAATCTTGCGGGGGCTAATTTGTTCACAAGGGAAAGACCTATAGGCGAAACTGCCAGCTCGCCAATCGTATGCAGGAAATATAATCCAATCAGCCACAACATACTTGTTTTGCCAACAACATCTTTAACACCATAAGCTATCAGTAAATATCCAAGAGCCAGGAACAAAAGACCAATCGCCTGTTTTTTTGGGGAAGATGGTTCCAGGTTTTTTCTTCCAAGTCCTTCCCAGACCTGGCTCATTACCGGCGCAAGCAGAATGATCCACAAACCATTGATACTATTGAACCAGCTTGCCGGCACTTCATCGAGGTGATAAGGAGTTCCAACAATATAATGGTAAACTGCAAAAGCAAATGCACCGGCAGCGATGATGCCAAACAACATCTTAAGTTCCCGGGGTATTTCCATGATGCGGTATAGGAAATAATAAAGTACGAGCGCAAGGCCAATCAAACCCATAACCATGTTACCGAGCAAGGTATTAATGGTATAGGATCGGTCGACATTGTCGCGTGCAAATAATGTTAGTGATGAACCGGCCTGTTCAAATGCCGCCCAGAAAAAGATCACAAAAAAAGCCGCCAGGAAAATTACAATTACCCGTCCACGTTCGCCTTGAGTGAGCGATTTGTCTGAAATAATAAGTCCGGAAACGCCAATCGCAACACTAAAAATAAATGCACCAATCCAGTCTGAATCAAGCACAAAACGGAAGATTAGCAAAAGTGCAGCGGTGATAGCTCCCCAGATGGCCACATGCTTAAACGAAGACGCCGGTGATTCCCGGTTGGCTGCGGCGTTAGCGTTCCTCTCAGTAACCTGGTTTGGTACAATTCCAAGTCCCTGGCCGTCGGGACCGACAAGATATTTGTCTTTCAGCCAGATGAAAACTATGGTACCCAGGGCCATCGCAATGCCGGCAGATAAAAATCCCCATTTGAAGGCCTCCTGCACCGGGTTACCAGCAGCATCATATTTTTCGCCCAGGCCACCACAAATCAATGGTCCTATAAAAGAGCCGAGATTTATACCCATATAAAAAATGGTATAAGATGAATCAAGGCGCTTATCACCTTTTGGATACAGCTGGCCAACTAAGGAAGAAATATTTGGTTTGAAAAACCCCATTCCGAGTATCAGCACTGAAAGCGCGACCCACATGATGGTATGCGCAAGGTTTTTATCTTCAGTAGTGTAAGAAGCGCTGACAAACATCAATACCTGGCCAAGAGCCATCAGGAAGCCGCCACGGACTATTGAGCGCCTGTTTCCCCAGAGTCTGTCGGCAAAATATCCGCCCAGTAACGGCGACAACCAGATGAGGCCGGTAAAACTTCCGTAAACGTCATCGTTCGCATATTTGTCACTCCTCATCAGGCTGCTGGTAACATATAATACCAGCATGGCCCGCATTCCATAATAACTGAACCTTTCCCACATCTCGGCAAAGAACAAAACGAATAATCCCTTTGGATGTTTACTTGCCTGGGTTGACTGCATAAGAGCGTATTAGGGTTTAGCGCGTAAAATAAGATAAAATCCATTCGAAGCATTTCCTGCTTTAATTAAAATTCTCCAATCCGTTGCGAAATCCGAAATTCGCCGCTAAATCTGTATCAGTAAGGCCTGATAATTATTCATATTAACTGATCGTTATTCATATTAATTCATCATTATTCAATAACCAATAAACCAACCCGAACCCTATTTATGAATATACTACTGATAGGCTCCGGTGGCAGGGAACACGCCCTGGCATGGAAGATGGCGCAAAGCAAGTTATGTTCGAATCTGTTCATAGCTCCTGGCAATGCAGGCACAGCCTTATGCGGTACCAATGTAGAACTGAGTGTTACTGATTTTGACAACATCAAACAGTTCTGTATCAGTGAAAATATTGAAATAGTAGTAATCGGGCCTGAAGAGCCACTGGTAAAGGGTATAGTAGACGATTTCAAAAATGATCCGGCTGTTCAGCACATCCCGGTAATCGGGCCTTCTCAACAGGGTGCACAACTTGAGGGCAGCAAGGCTTTCGCTAAACGTTTCATGCAGAAATATAACATTCCTACAGCTATTTATAAGGAGTTTGATTCAACGAATTATGAGGAGGGTATACCATACCTGCAGGCTCATGAACTGCCAATTGTGCTTAAAGCAGATGGACTGGCCGCAGGCAAAGGAGTGATCATTTGCCAGTCGCACCTGGAGGCAATGAGTGAATATGAGTTGATGATCCAGCAAAGCAAATTTGGAGAAGCTGGTAAAAGGGTGGTGGTTGAAGATTTCCTGACTGGCATTGAACTAAGTGTGTTTGTGTTGACAGATGGGAAAAATTACGTGGTGCTTCCTGAAGCAAAAGACTACAAAAGAATAGGAGAGGGAGATAAAGGACCAAATACCGGCGGGATGGGAGCGGTTAGCCCCGTTCCTTTTGCTGATGCCAGCTTTATGCAGAAGGTCGAAGAACAGGTTATCAAGCCGACTGTGGATGGGCTTCACCAGGAAGGTATTGATTACAAAGGGTTTATATTTATTGGTTTGATAAAAGTTGGGGACGATCCATTTGTAATCGAATACAATTGTCGTCTTGGCGATCCTGAAACCGAGGTTGTGATCCCGAGGCTAAAGTCGGATCTCGTGGAGCTTCTTAAGGCAACGGCAGAACAGCAGCTGGACAAGGTTGCAATTGAAATTGATCAGCGTATCGCCTGTGCGGTGGTTGCCGTTAGCGGTGGGTACCCTGGAACCTACGAAAAGGGCCTTGTGATCACGGGGCTTGACAATGAAGTGCCGGAAGAAAGCCTGATTTTTCACGCCGGAACGGCAAATGTTAATGGAAACACGGTTACCAACGGCGGCAGGGTTTTGTGTGTTACATCTTTCGGTGACTCAGTTACAGAAGCGGTTTATAATTCCAAGTTGGTGCTCGGAGAAATTAGCTATGACGATATTTATTACAGGAGAGACATAGGTTTTGAGTTTGAATGAGCGACATAAAAAGTGGTGAGTGGTGAGTTGAGTTATGAGTGAGTTGAATTAGAGTGTTGGTGAATTAGTGCATGTTGGAATTTAAGTTGCAAATATTGAATGGGACACAACCCCGACAGGGGTTTACTTCGCATAACCCTTGGTGAAACCCCGGGAAAAAAATATGACTATTCATTACAGCGATTACCTGCAGCTAGAAAAAATTCTTGGGGCGCAGTTTCCTGAATCTGACAAAACAGCGGAGCCTGCGCACGATGAGATGCTGTTTATCATCATCCACCAGGCTTACGAATTGTGGTTTAAACAATTGATTTTCGAAATTGATTCGGTGCTGGGAATAATGAAGAAGCCGGCGATTAACGACAACTCACCTGAAATGCAGACAGTCGTTCACCGATGCTCAAGAGTGGTAAGTATACTGAAATTGCTGGTCCACCAGATCGACATCATGGAAACCATGACGCCGATGGACTTTCTCGATTTCCGGGATCTCCTCCGACCTGCTTCGGGTTTCCAAAGCTGGCAGTTTAAGTTACTCGAAGCCAAACTGGGACTTGCTTTTGAACAAAGACATGGTCAGAATTATTATATCTCTCAATTAAGGGAAACAGAAGTTGCGGCCATACGCGAAGGGGAATCTGAAGTATCGTTATTGCAACTGGTCAATAACTGGCTCGAAAGGATGCCTTTTTTCCGCGAAGCTTCAAACTGGGAGCATTATTCGCGCCAGGTAAATACGGAAGTGGCAGTGGAAGACATATTCTGGACCGACTACAGGCAAATTTATGCAAATGGGCTTGCAAGCGTCGAAAGTGTTAACCTGGCTCATTTTGACAAGGTTTTTGGACTGGAGGCCGGCGATGAGTCGAGGGCTATTTCCCCCGCAGCCAGCCGGTCTGCCCTTTTTATCATGTTGTACCGGGGTTACCCAATGCTTCAGACGCCTTTCCAGCTACTGAATAATCTGCTGGAAATAGACGAACAACTGAGCACCTGGAGATACCGGCATATGAGCATGGTGCACCGCACCATCGGGACAAGAATTGGCACCGGGGGAAGTACCGGTCGTGACTATCTGAAAGGCGCTCTTGACAAACACTATATCTTCGCTGAACTGACGCGGATGACCAGTTTCCTGATTGAACGTAAGAAATTACCCTTACTCAGCCATGAAATGGAAAAAAGATTAGGCTTCCTGGTGTAATTATAGCTTTTGCAGCGCCATATTTGCAAATCCGATTATTAAAACAGGTTATATAACATAAATATGATTTTAGCGTTTAGAGATCGGGCCGTGTTTCGGCATAACAGTAACGTATAAACGAAGATCGATACAACGGCACGATAGAATAAGAGGCGAAAGTGAATGTGAGACCGCTGATGATATGTTTAGTTAATCACAGATAGTGTGGCGAATTGGATGAAATGCAGATTTGACGCGATTTTGTAAGGATTATTTCTGTGGAAAAAATACTTACAAATCAATAGGTTGACTTTGTTAATTCGAATTATTTCCTTCAATTTTGCAGGCATTAGATTTAAATCCAAAATCTGACCTTTATAAAATGGGCTTATTCAATTTTCTCACTCAGGAAATAGCAATGGATCTGGGTACCGCAAACACCCTAATCATACATAATGACGAAATCGTCGTGAACGAACCGAGTATTGTGGCTTTAGACAGGAACAATCCAAAAACGGTACTGGCAGTTGGTAAGAGGGCGCTGATGATGCATGAAAAAACCCATGAAAGCATTCGAACCGTAAGACCTCTGAAAGATGGTGTAATTGCAGACTTTAACGCGGCAGAACTTATGATCCGCGAGATGATCAAAATGATCTATCCAAAGAAACCACTATTTCCGCCGAGCTGGAGGATGATGATCTGTATTCCTTCCAGTATTACCGAAGTTGAGAAAAGAGCTGTTAGGGACAGTGCTGAGCAGGCCGGTGCCAAGGAGGTTTATCTCCTGCATGAGCCTATGGCCGCTGCACTGGGTATCGGTATCGATGTTGAAGAACCGGTTGGTAACATGATCATCGACATTGGTGGCGGTACTACCGGTATCACCGTTATTGCGCTGGCAGGTATCGTTTGTGACCAGTCAATCCGTATCGCCGGTGATGAATTTACCGCAGATATCATGGAGGCACTTCGCCGATACCATAGTTTACTAATAGGGGAACGTACTGCTGAACAGATCAAGATCCAGATCGGTGCTGCCATGAAAGATCTGGAAAATCCCCCGGATGACATCCCGGTTAACGGACGTGACCTTGTAACCGGTATTCCAAAACAGATCATGGTTAGTTACCAGGAAATTGCCGAAGCGCTCGATAAAAGTATCTTCAAAGTTGAGGAAGCGATATTAAAAGCACTTGAAATGACTCCTCCCGAGCTTGCAGGTGATATCTACCGTCGCGGTTTATATCTTACGGGGGGTGGGGCATTACTTCGTGGACTGGATAAAAGACTAAGCCAGAAAATCAAACTGCCGGTACACGTTGCAGATGATCCGCTGAAAAGTGTTGTGCGCGGGACTGGTCTTGCCCTCAAAAATTATGACCGGTATCCTTTTATCATGCGATAAGAATTGCGGATAATTTGGGTTATCGCTAACAGCGTTTGATATTTGTTATCCTTAACTTGGACATCTAAAACGAGAAAACCTATCTGTGCGTAATATATTTCTCTTCATCAGAAGATATTTCAACTTCCTCTTCTTCGTGGTGTTGCAGATTGTTGCGCTTTCCTTTCTTTTCAGATATAACAAATTTCACGAAGCAGCCTTCATGGGTATTGCCAACGAAACTACCGGGATGGTTGGCGCCAGGTTCAACAGTGTTGAATATTATTTCAACCTTAAAAGAACCAATGATTCACTTGTTAAGGAAAATACCAATCTGAGAAATGGTCTCCGGCAAAACTTTGATAATCCTGACACCACCCAGCGTATTGTTGCAGACACAATGCCTTATGATACGCTTGGCCATGTGCGAAAGTATATGTGGCGCCCGGCAAAGGTAGTAAGCAATACGGCTACGTTGCAGAACAACTATATTACCATAGAAAGAGGGCTCAACCAGGGCATCAGGAAAGATATGGGTGTTATCAGTTCAACTGGTATCGTTGGAACGGTAGTGGACGTGAGTGCGAATTATGCTGTTGTGATGAGTTTGCTTCACCGCCAAAATCGCGTGAGCGCAAAAATGAAAAAGACCGGCGAAACCGGTACCATTCAGTGGGACGGAGAATCACCATTTTTTCTTACCCTGATAAACGTTCCTAAAAGTGCACCGGTTGCTGTTGGAGATTCCGTGATAACCAGCCAGTATTCATATCTTTTTCCGCAGGGAATCATGGTGGGAACTGTAGCAGCAATTGTAGAAGACAAGACCAGTAATTTTTATACGATGAAGGTTAAGCCAGCTACAAATTTTTACAGCCTTGAATATGTTACGGTAGCTGAAAACCTGATGAAAGATGAACAGAAAAAACTGGAGGAGGCATCCAGGAAAAATCAATGAGTGAATTCTTAAAAAATATCATCCGGTTTGCCCTGTTTATACTGATACAGGTCTTTGTGCTGTTCCAGGTGCCTTTTCTGCACCGGTTTATCACTCCTTATCTTTATTTTCTTTATATACTCTGGCTTCCTTTTAATATGCCAAGGGTCGGCCTGACCCTGGTTGGTTTCCTGCTGGGATTGTCACTCGATTATTTCACCAAGACACCGGGCTTACATGCGGCCCCCTGTGCTTTGATCGCTTATGTGAGACCTTTTCTTGTAAATATCCTTATCCAGCAGGAAGGTGCGGATAAAAACTACCGCTCGCCTTCAATAACCAGCATGGGATGGGCGCCTTATGCCACCCTTGTTTTTGTCCTTACCTTACTGCATACCGGCTACCTTGTTTTTCTTGAATATCTTAATGTTGGTAGCTTTCTTTTTTTCCTAGGCAAGGTATTGTCGACAACGGGGGTTAGTCTTTTACTCATCTTTGTTACAGAACTACTCTTCTTCAGAAAAGAAAAGTTCCGCACGAATACGGCATAGCCTTCTGATAAACATAAATTCTTTACCTGGGCGACGAATTCATTTTTTTCTAAATTCCACTTGAGTTTTCGAAACAAACTCTGAAGAACCTCCAATGCAAATACGGTAGTGGTTCCAGATTAAAATATTCTTGAGAACCCAAGGTAAATACTGAAGAACTTGCTGCCATCTGCCAAAATATATGAAACCTTTTTTATCCAAAAACGTCTGGCTGCGAGCAACCTGACAACTTTCAAGCGATTATTAACGTCACTAATACAATAAAATACCTATTTCTCCATTGAATATTATTACATCTAAAATCTTACTTCTAACTTCGTATAAGAATGTCGGTTTTTAATCAGTCAAGGAGTAATATCGTACGCCTAATCTTCCTGGGTGTTTTTTTTATCATCTTCGTGCAGTTGTTCAATCTGCAGGTACTTTCCAGTAAATATGTTCAGTTGGCAATGGATAATGCCGTCTTTCCAAAGGTGGTCTATCCGAGTCGCGGAATTATTTATGACAGGAAAGGACGCGCTATCCTGAACAATACAATCATGTACGATCTGATGGTTACACCATCTGAAGTGAAAAAGATTGACACGGCAAGTTTGTGTGCACTGCTTGATATTGATACTGCCGATTTCAAAAAGCGCATGCTTGATGCACGATTCAAAAACGGGCCATACAGACCATCTATTTTTGAAGATCTTTTACCACCCGAAATGCATGCCCGCCTTGATGAGAATATCTGGAAGTACCCGGGCTTTGCACTAATAGAAAGACCCGTGCGGGTTTATCCGTTTGGAGGGGCAGCACATATACTTGGATATGTTGGTGAAGCCGATTCCAACATCATCAAACGTTCCGGTGGATTTTACAGGCTCGGTGATTATGTCGGGCGAAGTGGTCTTGAAAGTTATTATGAAAGCATATTGATGGGACAGCGGGGTATCAGCCGGCTGATCAAGGATAATAAAAACCGGCTTGTTGGAAAATTTGAAAATGGTGAGTTTGATACTGCTGCGATAGCCGGCAGAAATCTGCGCACATACATTGACGTTGAGGTACAATTGCTCGCGGAAAAGATGATGAAGGGTAAGGTTGGAGCAGTAGTTGCCATCGATCCAAAAACCGGGGGAATTATTGCCATGGCTTCAGGGCCAAGTTATGATCCGAATGCCCTTACCGGTCCGGATAAACAAAAAAATTATGGCAGGCTCGCCCTGGATGTTTCAGGTCCGTTGTTGAACCGCGCTATACAAGGTAACTATGAACCTGGTTCTACCTTTAAACCCCTGGGTGCACTTGTCGCGCTCGATGAAGGTGTAATTACCGCGAGTTATGGTTATCCCTGCGGTGGAAGATATCTTGCCTGTGGAACGGGTAAACCGAAATGTTTGCACAATGAACCTGGACATGCGGCGAATCTGCGCTTAGCAATTTCACATTCCTGTAACTCTTATTTCACCCATGTTTATCGTATGACGGTTGACAATAACCGGTCTGGTACAAACAAACAGGGTTATGAAAGATGGAAAAACTACCTTAATAATTTTGGTCTTGGCAGAAGAGTGGGTGTTGACCTTGCCGGTGAAGACAGGGGATTGATACCTGATACAACAAGATATAACCGGGTTTACCGGGGTTCATGGAACTCCTGCACTAATCTCACCCTTGGTATAGGACAGGATATGATGCAGGCAACGCCTATGCAGCTTGCAAATGCAATGTGTATTGTTGCAAACAAAGGATATTATTACACGCCACATATCGTTGAAAAAGTAGACAACGAAACCAAGGATGATACCATCATGAACAAGTTTCGTATCAAACATGAGGTGTTAACAAAGATTACTGATGAAGCTTATGAAGCGGTGAACGGTGGTATGCAGGAAGTGGGTGACCGCTCTGCAAAATTGCCGGGCATAGCCGTTTGCGGTAAAACAGGAACAGCAGAAAAGTTCCGGATACTCGATGGCAAAAAAGTAAAGCTGAAAGATAACTCGATGTTTGTTTGTTTTGCTCCAAGGGAGAATCCGCAGATCGCCATAGCAGTAGTGGTGGAGAACTCGGGATTTGGCGCTACCTGGGCAGCTCCTATCGCATCTATTATGATTGAAAAATACCTGAACGATACTTTGCGCGAAACGAGTAAGAAAAAAGTGGAAGAGCTGGCAGCAGCCAATATCATTCCTTCTTATTTTACGAGGCTGCAGTATATAGAGGATTCAACCCGTGCATTCCGCTGGTTTGAAATCACAAAAGACAGCATCTATATAAAGAAATACCTGAAAGGCGTTCGTCCCCAACCGGCACAAAGGCCTGCTACTAATCCGGATTCCCTCAGAACCCGCTTCACAATGATGCTTGCTGAGCCGAAATCATATCTCCCAAGAAAAATCAACTTTTACTATCTCACATGAACCAGCGTAATCCTGCAATATCAAAAGGCGTTGACTGGGTAATGATCTGGTTATACCTGGCGCTCGTAGCGATCGGCCTGATGAGTATCTTTTCGGTAACATTCCGCGAAGGAGATAGTGTGATCCAGAGTTTTCTTGGTGCAAAAACAGATTATAGTAAACAGTTTTACTTTTTCATTATATCACTGGTTATCGGTTTATTTATCCTGCTTACAGACAGTAAGTTTTTTACAGCCACTGCTAATATCTGGTATTCCTTTGGTATCTTATTGTTGCTACTTGTGTTTCCGTTTCATACTGAAGTAAAAGGTACTAACTCAATCATTCGTTTTGGAGGATTCCAGATACAACCGGCTGAAATATGTAAGGTGTTTGTTTGCCTTGCTCTTGCCAAATACCTTTCCAGGGTAGAAACGGATTTTACAAAAACAAGATCGCAGTTGATAGCTGCAGCCATCGTTATAGCGCCGGCGCTGATTACCATTGCACAAAAGGAAACAGGCCTTGCTCTTGTGTTCTTTTCGTTTTTTTTAGTGATGTTCCGCGAAGGCCTGCCTGCTGGTTACCTGGTTGTTGGATTTTCGCTTGCTGTACTGGTGGTAGCAACACTACTTGTCGAAAAAAATATACTGGCACTTATCTTAACCGGAATAGCACTGGCTACCATATATCTCATGAGAAGACAGGTTAAGCGTAACCGCGGCCTGCTGGTAGGGATAGCGATGATCTGGCTTGTTTGCGTGAGCATTCAAAGATTTGCGGTACCGTTCATTTTTACTTCAGTGTTGCAGAACCACCAGGTGGAAAGAATATTCTCGTTGATCGGTCGTGAAAATCCTTATGCTGCTTTAAACCAGGTTGAAGGTGAGGACGCTGTTCCTGTAAAAAAGAAGGATACCGATTATAATGTGCGTCAAAGTAAAATTGCTATCGGTAGTGGAGGTTTTTCAGGACGTGGTTTTCTGAAAGGAACACAAACCCGTTTCGATTTTGTGCCCGAACAAAGAACGGATTTCATATTCTGTACAATCGGTGAAGGTTTTGGATTTATTGGTACAGTAACTGTGTTGTCTGTTTACCTCTTTTTCCTGTTGCGATTAATCTTTGTTGCCGAAAGGCAGCGAAGCGTTTTTAGCAGGTGTTATGCCTATGGTGTCGCTTCTGTATTCTTTTTTCATATAGCCATCAATGTTTGTATGACAATTGGTCTTGCACCTGTTATAGGTATTCCCTTGCCATATATCAGTTATGGTGGTACCTCCCTGGTCACATTTTCAGTTTTATTATTTATCCTGATCAGGTTAGATGCTGATCGCCAGATGGTGCTTAGATAACCAGATGGTTCTTGGATAAGATACCGGAAGACCGCTTACCAGTCCTGAATTTGAATTCCGTTTTATCGGTATATGGTTGAACGCTGGTTTTCGTCCTGGCTTTTTTCTTTCTGTTATGCCTATGCGCAATATCAGCCTCCATAAATATATATTCTATGAAAATATATATTTATGCATGAATATCCTGCATTCGTTATGAATTATTGTGCTGTTTAAATTCCTCGTTCGCTGCGTTATTTTGCATCATTTTGCAGTTATTGATATTATACAAGTCTGATATCGGGCAATATTGAATACTTTTGATGCGGGAACCACACCATTTGCATCTATTTGTCTTTAATATTTATGAAAATCATACCACTTAGTGAAGGAAGCTTTACGATAGACAGTACAAAATTATTCGTGCCTTTTGATAATTCTGCTGACCAGTTGCAGGAAAGGCCTGTTGGAAGTTTACTGGTAGAGATTCAACCATTTCTCATCATTACAGATAAAGATGTTTTGCTGATAGACACCGGCTTAGGCTTTTCAGATGCCTCGGGTAAGTTGCAATTATATAAGAATCTGGAAGAACATGGCATTCATCCGGAGGATGTTACAAAAGTTTTAATGAGTCATCTTCATAAAGATCACGCAGGTGGTGTGAGCAGGTTTGATAAAGCAACCGGAAAAAAGATACTTTCATTTCCAAAAGCCAAATACTTTGTCTCCAGGAAAGAAATTGATTTTGCATTTGAAAAAGGTTTGCCATCCTATATTCCGGAAGAGCTTGAGTGCCTGAAAGAATCTACACAAGTGATATTGCTTGGTGATCATGGAGTGATTGAGGGATACATAAAATACGAGATGACCGGGGCTCATAGTCCTTTTCACCAGGTGTTTTGGATAGTTGACGGAGATCAGCGTATATTTTTCGGCGGTGATGATGCTCCGCAGTTACAACAAATGAAGAATCGCTTTGTAGCGAAATATGATTTTGACGGGCGTAAATCCATGGAGCTTCGTCACAAATGGTGGCAACAAGGCGCAACCGAACATTGGACCTTCTTATTTTATCACGATATTAATTCTCCCGTAGTGGAGCGTGAATAAAGTGATGAGTTATGAGTTATGAGTTATGAGTGATGAGTTATGAGTGAGTGCAGAATTATGAGTCACTGTATTTTTCACTCACCACTTACCACTATTTTCCGTTTTTCTTCCTTTCCATTCGTTGTTGTCTTCTTTCAATAATTTCTTTCTGGAGATAGGTTCCGAATTCTTTTTCGGCTTTAAAGAATGTATTTACCTTCTCACTGCTAAGTGCCTTGCCAAATTCGGTATTGTATTTTTTACGGATACCAAGGATCTTTTCATCGGTGACAATTTCCTGTTGTTTGTTTTCTCTGGCATCGAGCCTGGTTTTACGGATTTCTTCCATATACTTATTATATACTGGCCAGAACCTTTGAGCTTCTTCCGGAGAAAGAGTAAGTTTATTAGTCAGGTAAGCAATCTTCAGTGCTTCTATTTTCCCTCCATTGTTTCTAAGCTTCGTTGCTTCATCCTGTGCGAATGCCAGGTTTAGAGACGTGATTATCAGGAATAGTATGGTTAAAATTCGTTTCATGTTTTTTAGTTAATCAATATTTTGGAATCAGTCTGAAGCTGCAGGTATTGTTGCAACTCTTCATCTGATACATTAGCAAGCATATCCAGAATGGCATCTGCATTTATTTCAGGATCGGCATTCATAAGCGAATCAACGAGGGGCATTTGCTGAGTTGCCAGGTAATTCAAAATTTCCTCGTCACTGGTCTGGGCAGCCTTTTCTTGGAGGCCCTTAATGGAAACAATTTCATGCTGCCTTGTATTCCTGTCCGCAAAGAAAAAACCTGCGGTAATCATCAGTCCGGTAATAACCGCGGCCGCTGCATACTGCATTATACGGCGTCTGAACATCCCGTTAACCACCCTGGTGCCTGCCGGTTCAGATACTTTTACTTTATTAAGAATGATGCCGGGCAGTTCCCTGAAATATTCATTGGGAACTGAGTAAACATTTACCGGTTTCAGGCTCGCCATTAATGGAGACAGGTTTTCAAGTTCCTCATTTACCAGTTCAACCGCCTGTGCACCGGAAATTATATTGCCGGAAAGTTCGTCGAAATAATCAGGAGGGACCGTAAACGGCGTCTTTTTGCCAATGCCACTTAAAATTGAGGAAAGGCCCGCGAGTTCGTCTGCTGCTGATTCCTCCAAAGTTGCTGATTCCGAAGCAGATTGTTTCGAGGCAGCTGATTCCGAGGCTGCTGATTCCAAAGCTGTTGCTTCCAAAGCTGTTGCTTCCAAAGCTGCTGGTTCCGAAGCCGATTGTTCCGAAGCTAATTGTTCCGAAGCTGATCGTTTCGAACCTGATGGTTGTGAAGTTGATTGCCCGGAGTTTGATTGACCTGTTGCCTGCTGTTCAGCGAGGGAAGACTGATTCCCGGACGATGATGCCAGCGCCTTTTTTAATATCGTCTCCGGTAAATTATCAAAATAGCCGCCTGGCACCTGGTAAGGAGTTGGCAGACCAGTCAAAGCAGCAGGAAGAGACCCGCCGGAAGCAAGGCTAAACATCCTGGCCGGAAACTCATCAAAATAACCTGCCGGTACCTTGTATGGATTCACCGCCGGAAAGTTCCCGAGACCGGATCCAAGTTGTTTAAGCTCTTCTGTTATAGGGGTTATCTTTTCCACTGCAATAAGACCGTTTTTGTTAAGTAAAGTTTAATGGTTCAATATAAAATCCTCAATTTTTTTTACCGCATGATGGTAAGATGCTTTCAATGCTCCCTCCGAAGTCTCAAGCACCTTACTCATCTCGTTATATGGCATTTCGTCGTAATATCTCAATGAAAACACTGCTCTTTGTTTTTCGGGCAACTGTTGAATCGCAAGTTGGAGTTTCCATTCAATTTTACTGGGATCAAAGTCCTTGTCGGCTCTAATTGAACCAGTGAGGGAATTCTCATCATCACTCAGAGACACAGAAGATTTTCTTTTTTTCTGCTCAAGAAAGCTAAGGCACTCATTTGTCGCGATTCGATACAACCAGGTATAGAGTTGTGAATCTTCCCGGAAATTTTCCAGAGCATTCCAAACACGGATAAAGGTGTTTTGAAGTACATCGTTAGCGTCTTCATGCTCCACAACTATCCGCCTTACGTGCCAGTACAACTTTTCCTGATATTTTCTGATTAGACTGGTATAAGCTGCTTCTTTGGTGGCAGGGTTCCGGAACTGTACAAGTAACTCACTGTCTTGAAGGGTAACCGCCATATATGGATTTTTCTGAACGTTATTTATAGTTAGACTGCCTTTCCTCTCCCGGGTTTAACCACAGTTTTCCATTACCACATAAAAAAACGAAGATTAGTTGGTAATCTTCGTTTCAATATTAATAAGGTTCTGTTAACCTAAGATCCTGTTAAGCCAAGATCCTGTTAAGCGTTTTTCCTGGCCAGCACTTTTTGAGCAGCTTCCACGATGTTTGGAGCGTCGAGGCCATATTTCGTGAGCAGCTGTGCAGGGGTACCACTTTCGCCAAATGTATCCCGGGTACCAACCATTTCTATTGGGATCGGGAAATTAGAAGAAGCCACATGTGCTATACTATCTCCGAGTCCGCCGAGGATATTATGTTCTTCTGCGGTGACAGCACATTTTGTTTTACGGATCGACTTCAGGATGGCATCTTCATCCAGTGGTTTGATGGTATGAATATTTATGACTTCAACGCTTATGCCTTTTTCTTCCAAAATTCTCCCGGCCTCAATTGCCTTCCACACAAGATGACCGCAGGCGAAGATTGTTACATCAGTTCCGTCGGAAATCATCTGAGCTTTACCGATCTGGAAAGGTTCATCTGCTTTTGTAAAAATCGGCCAGACTGGTCTGCCAAACCGCAGATAAACCGGCCCTACATAGTCAGCTATCGCAATAGTCGCGGCCTTGGTTTGATTATAATCGCAGGGAACGATAACGGTCATACCCGGCAGCATTCGCATCATTCCGATGTCTTCCAGGATCTGGTGGGTTGCCCCGTCTTCGCCGAGGGTTAAACCTGCGTGGGAAGCACAGATTTTTACGTTTTTGCCTGAGTAAGCTACTGATTGACGGATCTGATCATATACACGACCTGTAGAAAAATTCGCAAATGTCGTGGTATAAGGAATTTTGCCCCCAATGGTTAAACCGGCTGCCATTCCAATCATATTTGCTTCACCTATGCCGCATTGTATATAACGTTCGGGATATTCTTTTATAAACTGGTTTAACTTAAGCGAACCGGCAAGGTCAGCTGTTAATGCAACAACATTAGGATTTTTTCTTGCCACCTCGATAATTCCATCACCAAATCCGCTCCTTGTATCCTTTTTACCTGTTTCCTGAATCTCTCTAAGCATGTGTTATTGTAAGTTATTTTAAAAGAGTTATGAATTATGAATTATGAATTATGAAAGAAGTTATGAAATTCAAAGTTATGAATAGCTCATCGCTCATCGCTAATTTAAGTCAACTTGCTTGCTTTGATAAAACTTTTCGTCTACTTTCAGCCGTTGTTCCCATTTCCAGGCAGTGGCCATCATTTCCTCGAGCGAATAAACCGGTTCCCAGTGGAGCTCAGTGCGGGCATAGTCGTTATTTGCATAAATGGCTACAACATCACCCAGGCGTCTTGGGCCGATTTCATAATTCAATTTTACCCCTGAAACCTGTTCGAAGGTTTTAATTGCTTCAAGTACTGTAATTCCGTTTCCTGATCCAAGATTAAAAACTTCGCATCTTTTTGAACTGCGTCTTTCCAACAAGTATTGTATTGCAAGCGTATGCGCATGAGCGATATCGCAAACATGTATATAATCGCGTATACAGGAGCCATCACGGGTTGGATAATCATCTCCATATACCATCAACGTAGGCAGTTTACCAATAGCTGTCTGCGTGATCGCCGGCACCAGGTTCGCAGGTCTGCCAATTGGCAGTTCTCCGATAAGTGTGGTTGGATGTGCACCTACAGGGTTGAAATAGCGCAACAGTATACACTTCGCCTCATTCGCCTTGGAAAATTCATTGATAATTTGTTCGCCCATCTGCTTGGTATAACCATAGGGAGATTCAGCGGGCTTGGGGGGAGTTGACTCAGTGACCGGAATTACGTCCGGATTGCCATAAACCGTGCATGAAGAGGAAAAAACAAAATTTGGTATATTAAATTCCTGAACGCATTTCAGGAGATTTATCAGGGAAACCAGGTTGTTTTCGAAATACATCAGCGGCTGTTCTACAGATTCACCTACTGCTTTGTATGCAGCAAAATGTATGATGCCGGCAATGTCATCATTCTCCTGGAATATGGCGAAGGTGTCATCAAAATTGCAAAGATCAACCTTGTATTTTCTTATCTTTTTACCGGTTATCTTCTCAACTCCTTCATACATTCTTGGGGATGACCTCGAATTGTTATCTACAGATATCACATCATACCCGTTTTCAATCAGATCCACTATAGTATGTGAGCCGATGTAACCGCACCCACCAGTGACAAGAATTTTTTTCATAATCTTTTTTTAAGGCGATTCTATCAGGCATCGTCATCCTGAATTCTAAAATGCGAAACTCAGAATCTCATTCTAAATAATATTCATCAGGTACTGACCATAACCGCTTTTCAGCAGGGGCTGGGCCACTTGTACCAGCTGTTCCCGGCTGATAAACCCTTTTTTGTAAGCGATTTCTTCTATGCAGGCAATTTTGATACCTTGTCTTTGTTCGATAACCTGCACAAATTGAGAAGCCTGCATAAGTGAATCAAAGGTGCCGGTATCCAGCCAGGCTGTACCCCGGTCAAGAATCGAAACTTTCAATTTCCCATTACGAAGGTATTCTTTATTAATGTCTGTAATCTCATACTCTCCCCTGGGACCCACAGGTAAGTCTTTAGCTATGGCTACCACGGTGTTATCATAAAAATAAAGTCCGGGAACAGCAAAATTGCTTTTTGGTTTGGCCGGCTTTTCTTCAATGGAGATCACATTATTTGATTTGTCGAATTCCACTACACCATATCTTTCCGGGTCACTCACCTGGTATGCATATACAATTCCACCTTCCGGATTCGTATTATTTACCAGTTGATCACCAAGTCCCACACCATAAAAAATATTGTCTCCAAGTACCAATGCCACTTTATCATTACCAATAAAATCAGCTCCTATTACAAAAGCCTGGGCCAGGCCGTTCGGCAAAGGTTGTTCAGCGTAGGTGATCGAGATACCTATACGGGATCCATCACCGAGCAAACGGGTAAACTGTGGCAGATCATGCGGAGTAGAAATAATAAGAATTTCTTTGATTCCCGCAAGCATGAGGGTAGAAAGCGGGTAATAGATCATTGGCTTATCGTAAACCGGCATAATCTGTTTACTGATGCCATAAGTGATAGGATGCAAGCGGGTACCGGATCCCCCGGCAAGAATAATGCCTTTCATTTTTTATCTTTCCGACAAATAAACAAAATATATCGGGAACTTATAGTTGTTAATTGTTAAGTGGGAGGCTGGTAGCTCAATGATTTAGTGAAGTATGAGCCGAACTATCCAATATACAATAGCAGCAAGCAAAGCACTCACCGGGATCGTTAGTATCCAGGCCCAAAGCAGATTTATTGTAACGCCCCAACGCACGGCCGATAGTCGTTTCGTTGCACCAACTCCCATGATGGCTCCTGTGATAGTATGAGTTGTGCTCACAGGAATGGCGAGGTGCTCTGTCAGGAACAGCGTGAAAGCACCTGCAGTTTCCGCGGCAACTCCTTCCAGCGGAGTTACTTTGGTAATCCGGCTGCCCATGGTCTTTACAATTTTCCAGCCGCCGCTCATCGTACCCAGTGCTATCGCCGTAAAACAGGCCAGGGGTACCCAGTCCGGTACATTCTTTACTTCGTCAAGGTTCCCGTTTGCAACCATCGCGGCACCAATAAGACCTAATACTTTTTGAGCGTCATTAGAGCCGTGCCCGAGGCTGAACAAGGCGGAAGAAACGAGCTGAAGCCGGCGGAACCAGCTGTCGGCTTTATAAGGATTAGCATTTCGGCAGACATTAACAATAATTAAGGTTATAATGAGCGAGATAACCATCCCGATCAACGGTGCCCCGAATATGAACAGGAAAATCGGTAATACGACTGAATAATTGACTACATCCAGCCCACCTTCGCGAAAGTGACCAACTGATGCAAGGGCTGCACCCATAAATCCACCCAGCAAAGTATGTGAAGAGGAAGAAGGGATGCCAAACCACCAGGTCAGGAGGTTCCAGGCAATGGCTGCCATCAATGCTGAAAAAATAACCTCGAGTGTGATAAAGTTGCCATTGATAGATTTTGCGAAGGAGTTCCCGATCTTAAACTCACCTATCCAGTATTTTGCAATAAAAAAAGCTGCGAAGTTGAACACCGCAGCCCACAATACCGCCTGAAAGGGGGTGAGTACCTTGGTTGATACCACCGTTGCAATTGAATTTGCAGCATCATGAAAACCATTGATATAGTCAAATATCAGTGCCAATATTATAATGATAACCAGGAAAGTCATATGATGATATTATCTGTTGGAGTGAGAGAAGTGCTCAATTGATTACTAAGCATAAGGGGCAATTACCAGGCATACTTCCAATTACTAGGCATACTTAATGATGATCGATTCGATCACGTTACCGGCATCTTCACATTTATCGGTTACAATCTCCATTACCTGGTAGATTTCTCTTTTTTTGATCACTTCTTTTGCATCGGGCTCAGTTTCAAACAGGCGCTCGATACTCATATCAAAAATGTCATCTGCCTGGTTTTCGATACTGTTTACTTTCACAAGAGCATCAGTTATCTGGCGCATATTGCGCATATTCCTGAGTTCAACCACGGCATTTTTTATCTGCTCCGTGCCTTGTTCTATAAGATCCGCCATCTTCTGGATGCCCTGGTCGTTTGGATTAACCTTGTAAAAATTGATTTTTTTAGCGGATGCGAAAATGTAATCACAGATGTCATCAAGCGCAGAGGCAAGGTAGTGAATGTCTTCCCGGTCAAAAGGGGTGATAAAATTTCGGCCTAATTCAGTGAAAATTTTATGGGTAAGATCGTCATTTACGTGCTCAAGGTCTTCAATCTGGGAGATAAGGGCGGCTCTTTTATCGTAATCAGGTTCAGTTACAACCTGTTTCATGACCTGTCCCATTTTAGCAACCGTTTCAGCTACCTGCTCGAACAGGGAATAGAATATTCTATCCTTTGGCATAAAAATCTTCATGATCGAATTAAAGCCCATATCTAAAAATTTGGGCAAAAATAGACTTTATAGACTATAGTAAAAATATGACTTGATTGGTAATGATTTAATAACATATCACTCCTAAACTGTCTTGATTTTTTTTGGTATATAATAATAGGTGAATAAACAGTCATCAGCAGACAAATATCGTTTCCTTCTTGCCAGGATAAGGCAGGTAACAATTCCATAACATCGTCGTAACATTTCGGTAACATTGGCTGGGTACTTTTGCGGACATTAAAACCAACTGTTGTGAGCTGCAAAAGCATCTTTTTTCTTCCCCTGTTTTTTTTATCCGTTTTCATTTCGGCCCAGACAATAAGGCTTGATGGGAAAGTGATTAACTCAAAAAATGAAGCAGTCGCAAAAGCAACAATTGAAATTCCCCTGATTAACAAGACAATTGCCGCTGATGTAGATGGCAGGTTTTCCTTCAACCTCGAAGCTGGCAAAAAATATACATTAAACGTTTCAAGCGCAGGATATAATTCAAAAATTATTGAAGAAGTTGAAGTAAAAGCGGGTGAAGACAACAATATAGATATTGTTCTTGAAAATAAAACCCTTGATGAAGTTGTAGTAAGATCATCAGTCAGAAAAGAAAGCACCAGTGCCCTGATTAATTTTCAACGTAATAATACCGCACTCTCAAGTGGTCTTGCAGCTGATTTCATTAGAAGAACTCCTGATAAAAATACAGGTGAAATCCTGAAAAGGGTAAGTGGTACGAGTATCCAGGACAATAGGTTTGTTGTTGTCCGTGGGCTTGGTGATCGTTATAACACCGCATTTTTGAACGGAGCACAGTTGCCAAGTTCAGAACCCGATAAAAAAGCATTTTCGTTTGATGTTATCCCTTCTTCCGTGGTAGATAATATTGTCGTGAACAAAACTGCAACTCCGGATATGACAGGTGAATTTGCCGGTGGTCTCATACAGGTTACTACAAAAGATGTTCCTACAAAAGATTTTCTGAGTGTTGGGTTTTCACTCGGCTATAATACAAGTTCGACCTTTAAGGATTTCAGCAGCAACGAAAGAAGCAGTACCGACTGGGCAGGATTTGATGATGGAAAGAGAAATCTGCCTGCGGGCTTCCCATCTAATCGCCAGGCATATAATTCACTTTCTTCCAAATCAGACGGGCTATCTCAAAAACTTGAGTTAACAAAACTGTTCCCGAATGATGTTTATGCTACAACAACTACAACAGCAGGACCTATACAGAGCTATAACATCGGGTGGGGTATTGGCAGGAAGCTAAAAAATGGCGGGTCATTTGGATCTGTGGTGTCATTGATCTATCGGAAAAGTCTGTTGACTTTTAATGTTGATCGTGCATTATACCAGGTAGATGGCGAGCCGATACAAAGTTTTAATGACGCTCAGAATAAATATAATGTAAGTGTCGGCGCCATGGCCAACTTCACATATGTAAAGGGTAAGCACAAAATCTCGTTTAAGAATCTGTTCAACCAATATTACGAAGACAATTTTTATGTAAGAACAGGACCAAACTACGATCGTGGTGGTGAAGTTAGACTCAGTTCTTCTGTGTTAAATCAAAGAAGTTTCTATACCGGAATTTTTGAAGGAAACCACCAATTGGATTTTAAAAACATAAAAGTATATTGGAATGCAGGTTACTCACTTAATAGCAAAACGCAACCGGATCTAAGGACCTCAGCCTACTTCAAAGGAGGCGTTGGTTCTGCAAATCCATATGAGTGGGATCAGGATGACACACGTCGTTTTTATTCAAACCTGCAGGATCATGGTGTAAGTGGTAATCTCGCTATCACTCTGCCGTTTAATATGTTTGGGCAAAAGCAAAATTTGAAAGTCGGAGGTTCCACATTAGTTCGATTCCGTGATTTCGCTTCACGCATATTCAGATATGTAGAAGCATCAGGTTCGTTCAATAATGACTACAGGTTTCTACCTTATGACAAGATTTTCGCAACCTCTAACATTGCGCCCAATGGATTCGTAATGGATGAGTTTACGAACAATGAGGATAAATACTTTGCTGTATCAGCGCTAAGTGCCGGTTACGCTATGTTTGATAATAAATTGTCTGACAAGCTACGATTGATCTGGGGTGCAAGGGTCGAATTTTTCGAACAATTCCTCGAAACAAAAGATCGTTCAGCAGAACTTATTATCATTAACACAGAAGACTGGAAAGTACTTCCTTCAGTCAATCTTACTTACCAGCTAAATGACAAGAATATCCTCCGCTTTTCAGGTTCTCAAACTGTATCAAGACCTGAATTCAGAGAAATAGCCCCCTTCCAGTTTTTTGATTATGAATCAACATTTGGGGTCCGCGGAAACCCGGATCTGAAGACAACGGATATCTATAATCTTGATTTGCGATACGAGCTTTATCCTGCGGCAGGTGAAGCCATAACGATAGCAGGTTTTTATAAAAGATTTATAAATCCTATTGAATTCCGTCTTGATCCGGGAAGCGTGCTTACAAGAAGAAACTATTTCTACCAGAATGCAACAGATGCAAATACATATGGCCTTGAACTTGAGGTAAGAAAAAACCTTCGTTTCCTTGGAGGCAATACAGACATACTTAGCAACTTCTCTCTTTTCGCAAATTTAACTTATATCTTCTCCCAGGTCAAATTCAATGATGAGTTATTGGGCAAAGTGGTATCTGCAGACAGGCCGGTGCAGGGTCAGTCACCTTATCTTATTAATGGTGGTTTGCAATACAGTTCGAAAGCTTCAGGCTGGAACGCAACCTTATTGTATAACCGGGTTGGCAACCGCCTCGCCCTCGTTGGATATCAGTCATTAGGTTTCCCTGATATTTACGAAAATCCACGCGACGTATTTGACATCCAGGTATCTAAGAAAGTACTAAACAAAAGAGGTGAAGTAAAACTTACACTCAGCGATATGTTCAATCAGCCTTATATGTACTATGAAAATGTTGACGGCCCCAGGGCTTACAAAAAAGGTACAGATCGTGTGTTCAGTTCATTCAAATATGGTTCTACAGTTACAGTCGGGTTCAACTACGACTTTGCACTATAATAAATGCTATCATAATAAACAATTGAACAATCAATCCGAATAAATTTCCCTGCACAAATCAATACCTGAATAAACGAGCTGCATAAAACGACAACTGCATAAAACAACACCTGAACAAAACAACGCCTGAACCAAGTAACACCTGAACAAACTAACACCTAAACAAAATAACAATTAAACGTTCTTATATGAAATGGATGAAGCAAGCTTTAGTAATAACTATGTCGGCTTTAACGCTATCCGCCTGTATTAAGGTTGATATAAATGATGGGTCCGGATCAGGTACCGGAAATGGTGACACCGACGATCCAAATGTATCTAAAGTGCTTACAGGTACTATAGATAAAAGCATCACTTTGTTGAAAGGTACTTATACATTACGTGGTTATGTGTATGTTAATAATGGAGCCACGCTTACTATAGAAGCTGGTAGTATTGTCAAAAGTGACGTCACTGAAAAAGGTGCTCTCATTATTGAAAGAGGTTCAAAACTTATAGCTGATGGCAAAGCGGATCAGCCAATCATTTTCACTTCAGGTAAAGCACCAAGTGAAAGAGCTCCGGGCGACTGGGGTGGAATCATACTCCTTGGCAAGGCGACAACAAACCGGCCAACTTCACCCGCGCCGATTATTGAAGGTGGTGTAAACCGTCCATATGGTGGCACAGAACCTGGCGACAACTCCGGTATACTGCGTTATGTGCGTATAGAGTTTTCAGGTATTGCTGCTGAGCCAAATTCTGAGATCAATGGTTTGACCTGTGGTGGTGTAGGTTCAGGAACTACCCTGGAAAATATTCAGGTTTCATATGGTGCTGATGATGGATACGAATTTTTTGGGGGAACAGTAAATGCGAAAAACCTTGTATCCTTTGCGGCCTATGATGATGACTTTGATTTTGATTTTGGTTATACCGGAAAAATTCAATTCGCGGTTTCTTTAAGAGATAAACCATCGGACACAGATCAGGCTAATGGTATCGAATGCGATAACGACGGCACAGGAACTACAGCCACTCCTTTGACAAAACCTTATCTCTCCAATTTTACATTTATCGGTCCTTATGATACTACAGGTTCAAGTGCATTGCATGGAGTTTCTAACAGGTGGAGAAGATCAGCACGTTTTATCCTGAGAAATTCTCTCCTGATCGGTCATCGTAAAGGCGGATTTTCGCTTGAATCAGCGGGCACGGCTACAGATTATAAATCAGGTGAGTCACAATTCAAAAACAACATTGTAGCTGTTTATAGCAAGCCATATATTTCCGGCGATGCGGGCGCGCTTAGTGTTATTTCAGATGCTGAAATTAAAACAAAAGCAGAAAGTGAAGGAAATCTTACCCTCGCTTCACGTGATGCAGTTCAGTTGACAGATCCATTCAATCTGAATGCACCCAACTTCCTGCCAAAAACAGGTTCCCCTGCATTATCTGGTGTGGATTTCGCAGGTATTGATTCTTATTTCACCACAACTACTTACCGGGGCGCTTTTGGCACAACAAACTGGCTACAGGGTTGGGCAAGTTTTACTCCAAAATCGAATAACTACTAATTCAGAATATCCGCAACCAGGCATGCGTTGGCAAGCTTTGCGGATATCATATTTATCGAGGTGATAATATTTCTTTAAGCGCATGCAGGTCCGGTTCGGGACCTGCATGTTTTTTGGTTGATGGTAGAGATTTTGCAGAGAAAAATTATAGGAATAAACGCGCCGGGCTTTTGTTAATGCGGATACCGGGGTTCTTTTTTTAGAGGTTTATACTTATGCAAAATGCCGGCAAAGGAAATTCAAGCAGGTCTTTTTTTATTTTTCTGTTGTGAAGGAGCATATTTTACTGTATTTTGCCGCCCTTCCGTAAGCATCGAAAAAGGGTAGGAAAGGCGGAATCAAAAAAAAATCTAATACAAAATAGTTATGGTTTCAGGGAAAGCAAGGTTGATTGCAAATGAAATTATTGAGCTTTATCAAAATCACGGTGATTCAGCGCAGGAAGGTGGACAGGTTTCACAATTTGAACAAGTTATGCAACTTGCCCAGACTGCCGAAATAATGGGTTATGAGGAAGATGTTGTTCTTGCAGCCCTGTTGCAGGACATTGGCCAGGTTGCTGTAGCCGCAAACGGCGCAGCTCAACCGGAAGAAGATTATGCTGAAGCCGGAGCTGACTATCTGCGTGAGAAAGGTTTTGCAAAAAAACTTGTAAGACTCGTTGAATCAACACTGGAATCAAAGCGATATCTCGCCTTTAAAGACGAATCTTATTATAATCAGATGTCAGAGAATGCAAAAGCACTTCTCGAAAAACAAGGCGGTAAAATGTATGCCGAAGAAGCAGAGGCATTTGAAAAATACCCATTGTTTGACACGCTTATTTCGATAAGAAAACTGGATCAGGCTGTTGTTAATCAACAGTTGCCTCCTTCGGATGTTGAACATTTCCGAAACAGCATCATACGCCACCTGGTAAAGGGTAGCTTCTGATAACTTCCACAAATAGTGGTGTTTCCGGCAAGCAATGGATGGTAGCCGTTTATGCGGCTGTTGTGAGTTTTCTTGCTTATGCTACCATTTTCGGTTTTCGTAAAACATATTCAGTTGCTACTTTCGATGGCATGTCTGTGGCCGGTATCGGTTACAAAGAGTTGCTTGTAATTGTACAGGCAATTGGCTACCTGTCAAGTAAATTTTATGGGATAGCCTTCATTGGGGAGCTCAATCGTTCGGGCAGATGGAAAACGATCTTTCTATTGGTCGGTATTTCCTGGATTGCATGGTTGCTTTTTGCAATAACACCGGCTCCATACAATATTATCTTCCTTTTCATGAATGGCTTCCCGCTGGGCCTGTTATGGGGAGTAATTTTTTCCTATATAGAAGGCCGGCGGGCAACTGATTTTATCGGGGCGGCACTGGCTGTGAGTTTCATTTTTTCGTCTGGTTTTGTAAAGTCCGTGGGAAATTACCTGATGGTAGTACAGGGTGTGGCGGAAAAGTGGATGCCGTTCGTGGCCGGAGCTGTGTTTGTACCCTTTCTCATCCTCTTTGTTTATCTCATGGAAAGGATTCCCCCACCGATGGCCGAGGATGTTGCTGTTCGTACAGTTCGGGTCCCGATGACAAAAGTGCAAAGGATAGCATTCGTACGGACCTTCCTGCCTGGAATAGTCTTGCTTGTTTTGCTTTATGCTTTTCTCACAATATTCCGCGAGATAAGGGACAATTTCATAGCAAATATGTGGCAGGAAATGGGATACAGGAATCAACCCGAACTTTTTCTGCAAACTGAAGTACCGATAACACTTTGTATCCTGATTTTGATTGGCAGCATGATTGTAATCAGGAATAATTACAAGGCATTTATTGTCTCATTGATATTTGTAATGGCCGGTTTTGCAGTGGCTGGAATTTCTACTTACCTCTTCGTTTACCATGAAATTTCCCCTGTAATATGGGTTACCATGGTTGGGATGGGTTTGTATATGGGTTATATCCCTTACAATTGTGTTTTGTTCGAAAGACTCATAGCCACATTTCGCATACCCGCCAACGTTGGATTCCTTATTTATCTTGCGGACTCAGTAGGATACATAGGAAGTGTTGGTGTAATCATTACCAAGGGTGTATTTAAGTTAAACCTGCGCTGGACAGTTTTCTATAGCAACAGCGTGATGATTTTATCTGTGATCGGTATAATCGGCACAGGGCTCGCGATCTGGTACTTCGTAAAAAAATACCACAGAGAAAATATGGTAAGTTCAACACCGGTATCGGTGACAAGCGTGTAACTATTGTATAAGGAGTTTTTGAGTGATCACTTCCTTAGTTGAATTATTGATAGCCCGAATGATATAAACCCCTCTTTGTAGTTTTTGTTTCATCACCATGGTGGAGTTAGTAGTTGCCCTGAGCTGGTTTCGTTGTAACAATTGACCATTCACTCCAAACAAATCAACATTCCATGCTGCCCCGCCCGCTGTTGGCAAATTAGAGTATATGGATGACCCTGCCTGGTCTGCGATAAAATGAACTGTTTGTTCCCGCGGCTGCCAGCTCACCGGTTTAATAACTGTATATTCCAGCTTATTGTCTTTATTTATTTGCTTGATCCGAAAATATAAAGTCCTGGCCGGTTGGTTGAACTCATATTTGTACTGGTATGAACCAATGTTGTTTGTGAAAGTTCCATTTGCAGGAATCATAGCCGCAGTGGTAAAGTTCTTGCCATCAGAACTAACCATTACTTCGTATGAAGCAGCTTGTGACTCATTTGAATTGGTCCATTTTACCATTGCAGAAAGCGCACCTGATTTTTCTACATTCAGATTAATGGTGCTTGATGTTAAGATCAAAGCTGAACAGTATACATATGATATGTTGAATTTGATGATATCTGTAGTTGATCCAAAATATCCCGTGGCACTTGTAAGATTTACATCGCCATCAGTTGCATAGTTAAAAGCAATATTTCCAGGTCCCATAAAAGCTGCGGTATTGAACAATGTGCGGTTCACTAAAGTGTCTGCGCTTATTACCGTTAAAGGACCGGCTACTACAACATCGGGTCCGGAACCACGGACATCATCAAAACCTGGAACCATTGAGAAAGAATAATTCGGACTCTCATATTCACTACTGTGGGAGAATGAAACGGCCGGGCTTGTAATGTCATCATACCTATAGAATCTATGTCGGAGCGTCCTTGGCGAATAGTCGAGGTTTTCAAGGGTGAAGCTATACTGTATTGACACAACTGACTGAACCCGCACAGATGTGAGCGTTCCAAGCGTAGCATCAAATTTTGGAAAAGTAAAAATGTATGGCGCTTTTCCCACACCAACAACCGATGTATCGTATGTAATCACAGTCGATGTAATAGGACCTGTACACTGAGCTTTTATTATGGCCACCGGCACTATGCATATAAAAATGCATACTAGCAGGCTTCTGCTTGTTTTCATGAGTTAGGGATTTGTACTCACGAATAACTCCAACAAACGTTACTTTATTATGTATATAAGTGTTAGGCCTTACGATCAAAATCAGAAAAAACGCTGGAAAAAGACTGAGAAAATACTGGCTGGAATCGTTTCTAAACCGGGAGAAAATACTTAACCCGCATCTGACATGTGAGTTAGATATTAAGGTAAAATATATCCGGTAGATTCACTTTTCTTGCCCTCAAGAGTGAAGCCAATCGTGGTTCCGATATCTATCCTGCTTCTTACATGAATATGCTGGCCATGAGCTTCAATAATATGTTTACAGATTGCCAGGCCAAGTCCGGTGCCTCCTTTATCACGGCTGCGCGCTGCATCTGTACGATAAAACCTTTCAAATATGCGTGGAAGGTGCTCTACTTCAATACCAGCACCATCATCACTTATTTCAATTAACACGTGCAGATCATCTGTCTTGTCGATACTTGCAATGATACTTCCGTTCTGTTTTCCGTACTTGGTGGCATTTTCGATCAGGTTTATTAAAACCTGCTTAATTTTTTCTTTATCAGCATAAACCACTATAGGTGTTTCACAACCTTTTTTGATCAGGGCGCGGATGTTTTTCTGGGAAGTCTTGATGGAAAGAGACTCATATGTTTCACGAATGAGATCCTGTATCACAAAGTTTTTTCTGTATAGACTCTGCTCACCTGTTTCAAGTTGCGAAATTTCATCCAGGTCATTTACCAGGTTAACCAACCTGTCTGCATTCCTTGCTGTATTTTCGAGAAATCTTTTCCTGGTAACCTCATCTTCCATGGCCCCATCCAGTAAAGTATCAACATAACCCTGGATAGCAAAAACCGGCGTCTTAAATTCATGAGCCAGGTTCTGAAGAAAATCGCGGCGATAAGCTTCATTTTTTTTCAGCAATTCAATCTCCTTGTTTTGAGTTTTAGCCCAGTCTTCGACATCCTTTCTCACCTCATCGATGCTTTTCTGAGGAAGCAGATACTTGAAATACGTTTCCTCTTTCAGGGTAGCTTTTTTCTGGTGGATGAGCTTATAAATGAGTTTAATCTTACGATAGATAAACCTTTCCAGGGTGAACAAAATAAGTCCGTAGCTCCCTGAGAAGATAATCAGAATAGATACCAGGCCGATTTTCCAGTTTTGCGTTAATAGCAAAATCCCCAAAGCAATGGGAGCAGAAAGCAAAAGAGCGGTTAGAGCCGCCAGTTGCCGGGGGGAGAGATTTCTGGTTGTCATGATCAGCTGCTTTACTTAAACATCAAACTTATAACCCACGCCTTTAACAGTGGTTATACAATCAATGCCAAGTTTCTGACGCACTTTACGGATATGAACATCAATGGTTCTGTCACCTACAATGACATCGTTTCCCCAGATCTGGTTCAAAATCTCATTTCTAAGGAATACCCTGCCAGGCCGGGAAGCCAAAAGATACAATAGTTCAAACTCTTTTTTTGCCAGTACCACCGGTTTCTCATCTATCGTTGCTTCAAACCTGACGGGATCAATAGCAATGTTTCCAATCCGGATCTTTTTTTCTTCCGGCTCGTTGCTCATTCTTCTGAAAATAGCATTAACACGGCTGTTCAGAACTTTTGGGCTGATTGGTTTGCTGATAAAGTCATCCGCTCCGGTCTCCAGACCGCGGATCTGGGATCCCTCATCGCTTAAGGCTGTCAGGAATATGATCAACGTATCCCGGTAAGCTGGTTGTGCACGCAGAATTTCACAAACCTGGATCCCTGTTTTCTTCGGCATCATGATGTCGAGTATGACCAGGTCCGGTTTAAATGTTTTGATCTTAGTGAGCGCATCATCACCATCTTTTGCCGTCGCCACTTCGTAACCTTCCTTCCTGAGATTATATTGAATGATTTCAAGAATGTCCGGTTCATCGTCGGCAATGAGAATTTTTTTGCCTTTTAGCTCCATTTAACTCAAAATTTACGCAAACGTAATCGAAATGACGGCTTTACCCGAATAAACAGGCCTGACTTCACAATTTGATAATACAGAGATCACAATGCGTTTATATCACCCAATTACATCACATAATAAATAAACAGGGTTTTTGTTGCGTTAGGTACGGGATTTGAATAAGCAGTTACAAGTATCGATGCCAAATTACCAATCCTTCATACAACTAATTGATCGTAAATTTGATCTATTATCAGAGTGTTGACTATTATGTATAAAGTGATTTTTACAGTAAGCTTGCTGGTGTTTATGGGGAAAAACGGGTTTACGCAAACGTCTTACCCCTTCAAAGTTTCGTTCGACAGGATGCTTTGGCACGAAAACGTTGATAAACAACAGAAAAGGCTGTTAAATCCAGAAGGTTCAGTCAAATTTGCAACTTCCGAATCAAATAAAACAGTCATCTCAGATGCGCTGATAAAAGGTGTAGACAAGCTACAACAGAAAATCGAGTTCGATTCAACACTCAGCGGTCAATCAAAAACAAAATATCTCAGAACCCTCGAACTGATGATTAAGGGATACGCTGATAAATATGATAAAAAAGACTTCACCCCGTCCATCTCACCCGCACTAGTAAACGCTTTTGACGAATGCATGGAGCTTGACAAAAAAGGCAAAAGTTTTGAAGCGGTTATCCAGGCCAATGAGTATGGTGTCGGAAAAATCCTGATAGAAACATTTATCTACCCTCCTGAAAATCCCGGTCTGAGACCATCCCAGGTGAACGTTTTGCTCAAATATCTATTTCGCTATCCGGACGAAATATTACCCGAATTAAGAAAAATACCATATCTCCCTTACGCCGATTCTCTGATAAAAATTGCAGCTGACCGCGATATCAGGAAATTATATGACTATGCCGCTTCACGCAATGCACTTGGCACCCGGATCCGCAACCACCCAGATGAACTGGTAAGTACCGTTGCCCAGATGGCAAACAGTAAAAGTGGCCAGCTCTATTTTCCATTTTTGGATAATGTGCTGAAAGGCCGGATAACAATAGCCGACATTGATAAAGTAAAGGAGAATGATGTTCAGTACTATAGGTTGATGGTTAATACCCGGGTTGACTATGCGCGGAGGTTATTGCCTCCTACCCGCGATACGGCCTTCGAAATGCGGTCACTGACGGATATGATGGCGAGAAAAGCAAAGGATTACTTCATACGTGAAATCAATGCACTTCATGCCAACGAAAACGAAAATGTAAGATTTAAAAGACTGGAAGGGCTCACTCCACAGGAATTATATTACCTGATCGTTCTCGGAGAAGACGAAATCTATACTTCGAGTTATCTGAATGTATATAAACGGATATTTCAGCGTATGGCGGTGCCCCGTGCCGACAGTCTGTTAATGAGTGTCAACGGTGATTATTTCCGAAAGTTCATCAAGATGGCGGCGGGATATAATACCCTTAATGATTTTATGTCCAAAATGGGCAAAGGGAACGACAGCACCCTGATCAAAGCATTTGTGATTGGCCTCGAACGCACAAAAGATAAAGGCAACCTCGAAGATGCAGTAGATGTGGCTGATTCTTATAGCAGCATCATGGATAAAAATCCGGCCATTGCACGTTATATACTTGATGAGGTTCGTACCAGTTATGCCAACAACGTAAGGCACAATAACAAAAAGGGAATGGTGATCTACAACCTGTTACAGGTATTGTTTGAGTCTGCCGACACCACCCGTAAGATTGATCTTTCTACGAAACTTGGTATTCCGCCAGTGTATTCTGTGGCTTATAATTCGCTGACGGATTCCGGGGGCAAGGTTGTACAACAGGTGTTTTTTTATGGTGATGATGATAAGGACGGCCAGAATTCTTACATCAATTTTATGGCTATGTTCCAGGGGAAGCCTGAATGGAAGATCACCGAAAATCCGTCCCGCCAATGGGTGGCTATTACTTCGACCCGGGGCAAACCTGTTGTGATTTTTGCGAACAAGCCTTTATATGGTGAAAATGATCCTGATGCAGCTGCCCAGCAGGCCTTAATAGAATATTTGCACGATAAAAATCTTCATCCCACCGTGGTCATTCATCGCGGCCATAGTTATCACCTGGCTTCTACCCTGAAAAATTTACCGTCTTCGGCGCATATCGTGGTACTCGGTTCCTGCGGTGGTTACAACAACCTGAATGAAGTTTTGAATGTTAGTGCAGATGCGCATATTATCTCCTCTAAACAAGTCGGAACCAAAACAGTTAATGAGCCGATTATCCAGGCAATAAATTCCTCGCTGGTTGCCGGTCGGAATATTGACTGGATCTCTATGTGGAAGGATCTTGGAGGTCGTTTTCGCAATGATGCGGCTGCTAAGGAAAAGTTTGATGATTACATTCCTCCTTACAAAAATCTTGGGGCCATCTTTATAAAGGCTTATCGGAAGCAGATGGAAGAATAACTTCCTTGTTGATTTTGTGCGCTTTTCGGCAAGCAGTTGATTCATTTTTGAATTGTTGATTTTGCGCGTGCGTGGCGTTCACTCGGTTCTTCCCTTCGCCGGATGGGCCTTTCGGTTGGTTTGATTTGCCACTGTGATTCCTGGTTAATACCATTGTTCATGCCGGGTCTCTGCTGTTGTCTCCGATCGGCTTTTAGTTCCCTGATCGGCTTTTTTAGGTATGCTTGTAGCGCTGGTTGCTGTTGGACCCTGATCGGCTTCAGTAACTCCGAACAGGAATCGAAGGTGGCAATCAAACCAACCTCAGGCCCATCCTGCACGTTCTAATCTCGTTCACTTAGGGGGATATGCAACTTGTACAACAAAATTCAACATTCACTTATTGCAATAGCCAGCATTGACATTATCGGCATTGCAGAAATTGAAATGACATTGCTGTGTTACCGTTTTCTGAATTACAGTTGCCAGCCATTCGGTTATCGGAAGAACGCTTGCCAAAATCCATTTGCTACAATCTCTTAAACAATCTTAGCTA